>JAJRTP010000631.1 GCA_024278255.1 Chloroflexota bacterium
ACGTTGTCGCGCAGTAGTTGGAAATGTTTGTCCAGTTGGGATTGAGCGTACATGCCGCCGCCAGTATAATCCAGGTAAATTTGTCCCTGTTCATCCAGCCGCCGGTATTCGGTGGCCCGCAGGTCGTCCAGCCGGCTGGTGCCGGCAAATGCGGGGTAATCCTGCAAAAATTGTTGATAAGCGGTTTCCATATTTTCCGGCGCGTAGAGTGTTACGGCCGTATCCTGCAATGCGTTCATGTTTTGACTCCTCAAATTTGTGGCGTGATTCACCTAATCACGCCACTATAAATCATTCTTGCCCAATTGTACGATTTCCACCTCACCCAGAGCCTGCATCAAATCCTCTGTGGTCAGAATAACCGTCGTACTGCGTATGCCAGAGCCGATAGAGATAACATCCTGCGCCAACACACTCTCATCCACCAGGGTGCGGATGGGCTGCGGCAGGCCAAAAGGAGAGACAGCCCCTACTTGATAGCCAGTCACGCGCAGCACTTCATCCTGTTTAGCCATCGTCACGCGGGATTGGCCCAGATAGCGGCGCAGCGCCTTCCAGTCAATTTGCTGCGGGCCGGCCATCAGTACCAACACATATTCGTCCTGCCGCAAACGAAAGAGAATGCTGCGAATAATCTGCTCCGGCTGCTGGCCGCGTTCTTCGGCCGCCTGCTCCAGCGATTTGACGGGGCCGGGATGGACAAAGAAGGTATACGGGGTGCCCATGTCGTCCAGGGCGCGGGTAACGGGGGTAGATTCGATCTCCATGACGGTTATTATACTACGAATCCTGTTCGCGCCGCGCTTTGTCCAGTTCCAGTTGTTTGCGTTCCCGGTCCAGTTCCAGCAGTTCCAGTTCCAGCTTTTCCTTTTTCTGGCGCAGTTCCACATTGATGGTCTCTTCTTCCAGCTTTTGGTCGCGCCACTGCAGCATGGTGCTGGAGATGAAACCGGCCAGGGCAATCAGGGGCGTCAGCAGCGCCCCCAGGAGGGCGACGTTTCTTTGCGTCAGCCAGCCGTCATCAGGTTCTTCGGGTGGGGATAATGCCTCGTCGTGGGCAGCAACGGTGGCGGAAAGTTGGGCTACGGCCGTACCCATAGCCATTTGTTCCCTTTGCAGCGCCGCCACAGTAGCAGCCACAGCTTCGGGAGGAAGCACAATGCTTTCAGCGCCGCCTGTAATGGGGGTAGCCGTAGGAAAAGGAGTTGGCGTTAGGGTTGGTGCTGGTTGTGTGGGCTGTTCCGGCGTGCTGGCAAACTGGCTGCCCAACAGCATTAGCACCACCAGCAGGACAAAAAACACAGACCCGATAAAAATCAGGCCGAAAACTAACTGCAACTTACGATAACGGGGCATAATGAACTTCCTTTCTCCTGATGAACGTGCCGGTTAACTTACGTTGTCCACACTATGGAGTATTATTGTAACATAGGAGACGCCTAAATGAGCAACTTCCTGCACCCCACCCTGCCTGACAAGATTTAATCGTTCCTGGTTTGCTTGTATAAACTGCGATTCATAGATCAGATCGGTAATACCCACGCACACAGGTGCGCCCCAATTCCCAAAAAACAAGAGGAGGTTAATGTGCTATACTACATGGGACGTATAACCTGAATCCATGAATTTGTGCAAAAACAGATCGAAAGTTGTTGCACCCGTCAACAAGTTATAGTAATGCCACACCCGTATGATCATCATCAATAAATTTAACTGGTTTCCAGCATGATACGAAAACAAAAGTTATCGTGATGGTGGTGTGTTTGCCTGGCAGTCGGCTGCATAGAGCAATGTGGAGAACTAATGAAGACAGCCATATTTGAGCAGTGTCAACACCTATTTCCAGAATGGGCAGAGAGTTCTATCACTGATTTTACTTTTGACGATCCCAAGGGGTTCTCCTCTTTTACAATGGGGATTCGGGCGGAAAAGGCGGTGCAGCCAACGGCCGTTCTCTACCGCCGTCTGGAAGGAAAAGAAAACGCCATCCTGGATTACGAAACAGAGCGAGAGATTTTTCTGCTGTTGGGAGCACACAACATTGCCGCCCACTGTTATTACTACAACGAAACTTGCCGCATTGAAGCCTTCTATCAGGGACGCACCTTATTGGCGGAAGACCTGTTTGAGCCGGAAAACTTACGCCAAATCGCCAACGAACTCTACCGTTTCCACCAACTCACGCCGTCCAGCCTACCGCCAACTATATTTTTTGAGATGCTGCACGAAAAATGGGGCCAACTAGCAAAATACATCCTGGAAGAAAAAATTGACGTTTTTCCCCCCAACGAGCAGCGTATGTGCGAAGAACTGCGCGAAATTTATACGCCGGAAACCTTTGCCAAAGTAAAACGATGCCTGCCTGACGGGGAACTAACCTTTTGCCACAATGACACCTACCACGGCAACATCATGAAACTGGACAACGGAGAAATCAAGCTGCTTGATTTTGAATTCTCCTGTCTCAACAACAAGGCCTATGATTTCTCCAACTTGTTTGCCGAAACAGTAATGCGCCACAAACAGCCGGACTACCCCTATTTCCGCATTGCAGAGCCGGAATTTGGTGACTACGAGCTGGGCCTATTGATCGATTTTTATCTGGACAACGCTGACTTCCCGGATCAGGCAGCCAGAGAAACAGAATTCAACAAACTGCTGCAAAATACAAAGGACATGTTGATCATGTCTGACTATAAATACGCCATGGCCGCGCTGCCCCTGGCTATCGAACCTATCCAGAAGATTCGCTTTATCCCTTACGCGCACCAACGATTTGCCAAATTTTTACGGACATACGAGCAGCGGTTTGGCGCTTAAGAAGTTCAACTTCTCAGAGAAGTTGAACTTCTTAAGGGAAAGGTACAGACACGAGGAAAACAAAAATGACAGACATTCAATTGATGCAGATTAAAGACATTATGACACCGCACCCGGCACGGATAAGGAGTGACGCTACCCTACAGCGGGCGGCCGAGCTGGTAGCCATGTCGCGAGTAACCGATTTAATGGTGATTGACGAGCAAAATAATTTTGTGGGCGTGCTTTCTGAGGGAGACATTCTCCGGGCAGCCTTACCCGATATCAATCAAATAATAGATGAGGGTGGGTCCGTGGATACCGCCTTTGATCTTTTCCTGAGTAAAGGTAAAAATCTGGCCGATCTGCCCATTATGCCTTTAATTATTCAAGAACCTCTCGTCGTTGTGGAGGATGATCATATCGCTAAAGCAACCGTGGTTCTAATTGACAAGCAAATTCGGCTTCTCCCCGTTGTCAAAGATGGGCAACTGGTAGGAACAGTATCCCGCGCGGATGTATGCCGGGCTGTCGTCGGCACATTCTAGGGGGTTAACAAAGTGACAATAGACAAAACAGTAGTCTCACAACGCGCCTCTGAAGCAACGCTCATTATGGCGGCGGGTTCTCAGGCAGGCGCCCATTACTCCTTATCAGGTAAGCAAACCGTTATCGGCCGTGATACGAATGTAGATATTAGTTTGTCTGACGATGACCAATGTTCCCGACAGCACGCTCGCATTTTTGAGTTGTCCGGGCAATTTGTTATTGAAGATTTAGGCAGCACGAATGGCACCTGGGTGAATGAAGAACGGATTACGGCCGTTACCCCCCTAAACCCGAACGACAAAATAAGAACAGGCACAACCCTCTTTCAGTTCCAACTCGTTAAACCGCAAACGGCCGTTCCCCCTGCGCCAATTCCTGACACGCCAGCGATTGCCATCGATCCCCATACTGTACCTTCCCGCGCGGCCTTGATTCAGGCAAGCGAAACCAATCGGCGGCTCGGCCACGAAAACCTGGGCTTTCTCTCGGAAGAACATGGGTTTATGCCCACGACGCCCCCTCTGCTGGAACTGCCACCCAAATACAAGGCATGGGACGACATAGCAGCCAGAATGCCGGAACTCTACCGCACCCTGTCTCTCAGAAGCGCGTTTGATGCCCTGCCCGTTCTCGGCGTTACCGAGGCTGATTTGCCGGACAGATATTTACTGCGGGCTTCGGCGCTTATGAGTATTTTCGGGTATGCCTATCATCGCATTCAACCGGAACCGCCGGATAAACTCCCCGACTCCATTATGCAGCCCTGGCTGGAAATCACCCGCCGGTTGGGCAGGCACGGCCCGGTTTTATCTTACATTGACCTGATTATTTACAATTGGAAACTGATTGACCCCCTGCTTGACGATCCCATCCGCGTGGAAAATATGGATCTTTTGGTGCCCACGGTGGACAACGTGGTGGAGCGCATCTTTTATTTGGGACAGGTGGAGATTCTTTCCCAACTGACGCCGGCCGTAGGGGCCATTGTCCGGGCGCAAGAAGCCGTGCAGAATGATGACGTGGAGGCGCTCAAGCAGGAACTCACCATCATTACCGACGCTTTGCAGGATACCACGTACAAATCCCTGATGAAGATTAAGCTAAACCCGTACAGCGGGCCGTATTACGTGGATACAGTGGTCTGGGCGAAAACGGTTGGTCCGTTGGCTGTTTCTCTGGAAGAGGACGTTCCCGGCCCCAGCGGTATTGCTTCTCCAATTTTTCATTTATTGGATGAGTTTTTCGGCCGGGCCACCTACTCCACCCGATTGGGTGAAGAAATGACCCATATTCGGGAGTGGTATCCGCCCCATTGGCAAAACTTCCTCAAGGCGGTCGCCGAGGTTTCGGTAGCTGACTATGTACTCAAGAGTAGAAGCAAAACATTGAAGGGCATCTTTCAGGAAGCTACCCAGGCTTACGTGGCTGAGACGGGTTTTCTGGGGCGGCATCGCCTGAAAGCGTATGGTTTTCTGGAGACAGCTTTCAAGGTCGGCCGTACCGTGACCATCGGCAGTTTTTCCGGCGAGTTCCAGGATCGTGCCTGGGATCAAGTGCATACTCAATTAAACAATTCCCGGCTGGAACGGGATCACAGTTTCCCGCAATTTTTCCATCACGCCAAAGTTGAGGAAATTAACACGCTGACCGACGATGGCGCTGATTGGGTGAAGCAAGTTGTGCTTAACGTCAGCGGTACCGGCGTCCGTTACCAGGCGGGCGACCGCTGCGCCATCTTGCCGGAGAACAGCGACGAGCTGGTCAGTAAAATGTTGAAAGCGCTGCGGGCCAGAGGTAATGAACCGGTGCGTTTGAACATGGCCTGGCGGCAAGCAGTCAATTATCGTAAGGGGTATGAGGATTCGGAGACGCTGCCCCTGCGCACGTTGCTTACTTTTGGGCGCATTCGGCCGGTGGACAGACCCATTGCTAAAATGTTGTACGTCATCACCCATAATGAAAAGCTGAAGAAAATTGTGGAGGCGCGGGCTGAAGATCAGTGGGAATTATGGGATTTGCTGGCTTTGGCCGCCGAAGCCGGTTTTGATACGCGCCGTTTATGGCAGGCCCATCGCGGCGAAAAAGAAAGTATTTGCCGCATTGTGCCGCCGGAATCTTTCCGTATGTATTCGATTTCTTCGGTGATGGCTGAGGAGGGTGTCAAGGGGGCCACGCAGTTGCATTTGACCATCGGCCGTTTGCGTTATGATACAAAAGAAAGCCCTGTGTCTGTGAGCGCTGACCGATTGGGCACGTCCTCGAATTATCTTACCGATACTTCGGCCATCACGGCCGAAGATATGGGGCCTGTTTCCTTTCAGGTCGTCCACCCGCCTCGCTTTAGTCTGCCGCCAGATGCAACCACGCCTATTGTTATGTTTGCCGGTGGTACGGGGTTTGCGCCCTTTCGCAGTTTTATTCTGGAACGGGCGCAGCAAGCCGGCGCGGGTGAGAGCTGGCTTTTCCTGGGCACGCGCACGCCGGCCGATCTGTATTATCGAGACGAATTAGAGAAAATGGCGACTCAGGGCAAATTGAATGTGCGCGCCGCATTTTCCCGGGATGCGGTTAATCTCAAATTAAGTGCCAATGGGAATGGCGGGGAATTTGTTTTTGAACCAGGAACACGCCAATATATTGGTGATGAAATGCTGAAAGAGGAAAATGCGGCAGCGCTTTGGCATCTTTTACGCCGTAAAGAAGATGGCGGGCTGGGCGCGTATATCTATGTCTGTGGGCGCACTCGTTTTGCCACGGCCGTCATGGATGGCATCAAAACGATTATTCACCGCTTTACAGAGGGGTCTGAAGCGGAGAAGGCGCAAGCAGTACGGGATGAATTGTATCGCCTGGTGGGTGATGAACGATATTTGCAGGAGATATTTACGACGTATACGGGTTCTCATATTGAGAAGCGCACGAGTTACGATGCCTCTGAGGTAGCGCTGCACAATGACGAAGAAAACGGGTATTGGATGATTATTGACGGCCGTGTCTACGACCTGACCGAATTTGCCCATCTTCATCCTGGCGGTCTGAAAATTATCCGCGAATATACCGGTATGGACGCTACCCACGCCTACCAAATGGTTCTGCACCACGCCAACCCTGAAATTGACTCGATGTTAGGCATGTATGAGATTGGCGTCGTGCGCCGCTTAAACTTCGGCATGGCCTGGGGCGTTTTGATTGGGCCGAATGGGTTGGAGTCCATGACGCTGGCTAGTGCGTACCGAATTTGGGTGCGCTACCTTTACTTTGTCATTGAGTTGGAAAATTCACTGCACAATGAATTCACTGTACAGGAACAATCTACCACGCGCCATGAAGCGCCTGACGCTTTATCCCCGTATAAAGCGCAGCTCATGCTGCAAATCTTCAAACGGTTTACGAAAGAATATATTGGCTCTGTGATGGGCGATCCACTGCACAGCGTATGGGCGGTGACCAGCGGCTTGTGCGCTCCACATGAAGATGTACGGTGGAGTGCAGACGCCATTAAACACGTTGAACAAACAGAAAAAGCGCGAAGAGTGGAGCAGCTTCACGCTGAGTTAGCCACGATGCTGGAAACTGTCGTACAGCAGGCAGACGATGTTTTATTGCAGCAGATGGGACTTTATTTCGAGATTTTGGAAACGGCCGATAAAAATTTCATGCGTGATCTCCGGATAGCTCTTTTGGCGGGCATTCGTGTTTTTGAAGAGTTTGAGGGCAATACGATAGTTCTGGGTCGTGAGCGGTTGCTTACGGCCGTAAAAAGCGTCCCCGACGTGCTGGAAGCGTATTACACCAACTTGTTTGCTCAACTAGAGGCGCTTGAAGATGGAGCATATCCAGCGGCAAAAGCCACGCTTATCCACCGTTGAGTCATCGTTCCGGGACAGAGGGGATACGGCCGTTGCCACCTTCAACCTCTACAACTTTTTCGCGCCGCCCTCGGATGTCAAATTAGCCAAACTCGTCCTGGCGCTGCGTTTTGTCCTGGCTTTACCGGACATTCTGGTCGTGCAGGAAACGGGCAGTGAAGCAGCTTTACAACTGTGGGCTGATGTAGTGAATAAGGCCGCCGGTACTCGATACCGGGCGCTGGCCCCGCCATGCAGCGACCGGCGCGGTATCCGGGTAGGCTTTTTGTGGGATCAGGCCAGGGTGGAACTGGCGGCAGGCTTTCAGATGGCGGGCACGGCCGTTACCCAGGCATTTGGTCCCGCCAGCCCCAACCCCGGCCGGGAACCGTTGGTGGGTATTTTTCATCTGCGCGGGCGGGAACTGGTCATCCTTGCCAACCATTTCAAAAGCGACCACGTCCCGGAAGAGCAAACGGCCGTCTCCGCCCAACTCCGGCAAGCCAGCTACCGCCAGCGTCAAACCCAGGCCCACGTCGTCCGCGATTACGTCAACCAATATCTGGCCGGACAGCCCCAAGCCAATCTCATTGTTACCGGTGATTTTAACCAGACGTTCCCTTCAGCCGATGACGACTCAGATCATCCCTTCAACATTTTATCCGGCCGTCCGGACGAACCGCCCCTGACCAACCTGCTCCCCCGATTTACAAACCCGCCTCACTACACATTCCTGCGGGACGGGCAGCAGGTTACGCTGGATCACATCTTCGTCAGCCCGGCGCTGCTGCCACAGGTTACGGCCGTCAACGTCCTGCACTTCAACGCCGCTTCGCCCCCCGAAGCCGAAGGCGATCCTGCTACCGCCGCCCGCGTTTCTGACCACGACCCGCTGGAAGTCCGGTTCACCTTTCCTGACAAGACCTAATCGCTCTGGACCAGTCTGTGTATAATGTAAACAATCTCAAAGTAAGGCAGGTGCATGATGGCGTATTATCTGGTGCAGGCAAAAGCAGTTTCCGGAAAATTGGCAGAATTGCGGGCGAGGCTGGAGAATGAGGAGATTGTGGTGTTACGGCCGTTTGGTACAGCCCTCGATTATTCCCTGAAAAATGCCCGGATTGACCCGGCTGGTTGGGTAGTATGGGAAGAAGAAGATTACTGCCGTCCCCCGCTGGCGATGGAGCGCACGGCCGTACTGGACACTTATTTCACAGAGCTAACGTATCTTCTCAATAAACAGGGGAGGTGAAATTATCCAGACTCCCCTGTCGGTAACGGGTAAAAAGCTGGCGCTTGTTGTTGGACGAGATCAGCCAGACTGGGCAAAGCATATGTGCCAGCTACCCGGTCATGGATGTAG
>JAJRTP010000632.1 GCA_024278255.1 Chloroflexota bacterium
AGTTTTCCTGGCGCGAAAGTGGACTTATTTTCCGGTGATTACTTCGCCAAAACCCGGCGCATTTTTCTTTTCAGTCTGACTGGCGATAAACGGCCGTGCCGCTGTTGGGCAGCCGTGGATTCCAGCAAATGCCGCAGCCGCTTAAAGGCAAATTCCTCATAGCCGTACTTGAATTGGATGTACATCGTCTCCGCGTGCATCTCCGGACGCATTGCCTGCGTTTTGGCTTCTTCGTGAATTAACGCCGCCGCCAGCGCTGCGGGAATCAGGGCAAAATCACCTACCGCAGCCAGGCGCAGCCCCAAATCAAAGTCCATCGCATAATGCAACGATTCATCCAGGCCGTTCACTTCTTGCCAGGCGTTGGCGGCAAAAAAGCATGAGGGCTGGAAGAAGAAACCTCCGTAAAACCAGTCGGCCATGCTGTCCCGGTCAAGCCCCCTGGGCGTTACGGTTTTGATGATACGCCCGTCCGGCCGGATCAGATGGCAGGCTCCTGCCCAGGCAGCTGCGTCAGGCTGGGCCTGGTACGCTTCGGCCACATGCCGCAGGGCGTTGGGCAGCAACAAGTCGTCTGAATTTAGCCAGGCATATATCTCCCCGGAACCGCGAGCCAGCCCTTTGTTGATGGCTTGCGACTGCCCGCCATCCGGTTCGCTGACCCAATCGGTCAACCACGGTTCGTACCGGCGGATAATCTCGACGCTTTTATCGGTTGACCCGCCGTCCATGACAAAATATTCCAGATTGGGGTAGCCTTGCAAAAGGACGGAACGAATTGTGGCCTCGATGTAATCTCCCTGGTTGTAGGAGGGGGTGACGATGCTGATGCGGGGCCAGGCACAGCCGTCGGCCATCTGTGCCGGTAAGGGGTCGCTTTCTTCAGTCCAAGGCCAACCTGTTTGGGATACGGCCGTGGGTAATTCCTTCAGTGTGGGAAAATTCACAACGCCTCCTCATTCTTTCGCATTTTACTTCGCGGCCCCTTTCCGTTGGCGCGCAGCAGATAGGGTTCCCAAAATGCCCGATCATATTTGGGCCAGGCATGGCAGCCGAAAGGCAGTTTCCCACCAATTTTCCGGTAACAATCACGAGGCGAACCTTCAAAAGCAAAGCGCATGGCCACGTCCACTGGAGCAATCTTAAATTGAGGATAGTAATGGCGGGCCCGTCTGGCCCAAAACAGGTCTTCGTTGTAACGGAAATTATCTACTTCCCGCTGCACATTGTTGAAATAGCGCAATCTTTTCAGAAATTTGCGCGGGTAGTTGTAGACCTGTTTGGTCAGGGGCTTTTTTTTGTAGCGCTGCCAGTAATCACTCGGCTCAATGGTGTATTTGGAAGAAGTGAGAACCCGGAGACAACTGGCTACATTACGCAGGCAAAAGCCGCCGTTGCCCACGCCCGGTTCCGTCACCCAGGGCGTATCCTCTGCCGGAAACCAGGGAGGGCCAATGTAGTCGTAGCCGGCGTCGCACCATTCTTCTAACTGGTCGGAAAATACCAGCGCGTCCGGATGGTAAACCAAAATGTATTCATATGCCTGAAACCGCTGGTACAGACCGGGAGAAAGCATGAGTTGGGTATTGGCGGCTGCGCTGCCAAAGTATTGTGCCCCAAACCGGGCATAACGAAAACCGGGAATGGCAATATCTAACGTTTCGGGCACGATCAGGTATTTGTCGTACTGCCCCAGATAGTAGACAAGGTGGCGCAGGGAAATTTCCTCGTCCGGGTACAGGTCGGCCCGGTTGGACAGGGGAACAACAACGGCCGCGCGCTTACGGCCGTTTTCCGATGGTGACACAGGTTGATAAGACAAAATCACTCTCCTGATTCAATCTCGCTTACTTTTCAATCAACGGTAAATAATTAAAGAACGTTGTCAGGACGTCTACCGAGAAAATCTGCTCATCCGTGCCGCCGCTGTTACTGGCCTGCACCCGAATTTCTACAGGCGTCCCGGCCAGATTTTCATCCACGGCCCAGGTCAGCAAACCGGTTGTGGCGTCTATCTGCATACCGGTTTGTGGCGTTCCACCCAGGGCAAAGGTAGGTGCGGGAATGCCGGTAGCCTGAGCCTGGTAGGTATATTGGCCGCCGCCGGGCGCTTCCAGAGCCGGGGTGGAAATGATGTTGGGGGTAACGGCCGTAGCCGCGCAATAACCCACACCAGCCTGTGTATTAGTGTAATGCTGCCGGATTTCCGTCACGCTTAACGCTCGATTATAAATGATCAGTTCATCAATCAACCCGTCAAAGTAATAATCGAAGGGATGACCGGGGCCATAGTAACCAATATGCAAAGGAGAACTATTGGCAAAAGTGTTCGTATAAGCGGGAGTCACAGATGCTTCCAGTATGCCATCCACGTAGAGACGGGTCTGCCCGGCGGCGGCGTCCCGCACGGCCGTAATCTGATGCCACTGACCGTCATTGATGGACTGCGTGCCCCGCAAAGAGACGGCCTGCCCGCCGGTGCCCGCCTCACGCAAGAAAAAGGCGGCTTCATTATTGGCGTTACCACAGCCCAGCCACCAATCTCCCTCAGATGAACTGCTGCGAAAAGAGCCGACAATCACCTTGTTAACGTCACAGGTTTGCGTACTGTTTACCCAAACCTGAATGGTGAAGCTGTCACTGTTATCCCAATTTAGACTGGCAGGGTTTGACACATCCAGACCGTCAATATCGCCGTCAAAATCCAGGGCTGCGCCGCTGGGCGCAACGGCCGTACCGGGGCAGGTAACCCCGGAACAAAGGCCGTCGTTAGACCAAACCACGTCCGGAGAGACGTCATTGGTTACCTCGTCCAGGGGCCAGTAAGAGATGGGATCATACAGGCAAACGGCCGTAGACGGCACAACAACCTCAAAATCCTGCGTAGCCACTCCGGCGGCGTTGACGGCCTGCACCGACACCGGATTGACGCCCGTCTGGGCCTCTGTGGGCGTCCAGGCAATCTCGCCCGTTGTTTCGTTAATGGTCATCCCGGCGGGAGCCGTCGCCAGCGTGTAGGTGATGGGGGTATCGCCTACGGCCGTGACCGTGTAGGCGTAAGGCGTGCCCACGCTGCCATTTGTCACCGGCGTTGAGGTGATGCTGGGCGGCACGGCCACGTGCAGCGTATAGCTTTGCGTGTCAAAACCGGCCGTGTTCGTCGCCCGTACCACCACGTTAAAATCACCGCCGCTGGAGGGCAGCCAGGAAATCAAGCCTGTATTGACATTGATCTGCATCCCCGTCGGGCGAACGGACAGGGTAAACGTGGGCGCAGGGACGCCTGTGACTTGCACCGGATAATAATATAAAGTACCGGACACTGCTTCCGTCACCGCCACAGAAGTTATAACCGGCACAGAAGCCACAGAAATCGTGTACGTTTGGGCATCGGTCCCTATTACATTGACGGCGGCTACTACCACGTCAAAATCGCCGGTTGCGCTGGGCGTCCAGGTAATCACACCTGTTGTTTCGTTGATGCTCATACCGGCCGGCGCAGTTGTCAGGGTATAAGTGGGAACCGGTGAACCGGTGGCATCCACGTCATACGTGTAAGCCTGCCCGACGATGGCGTTTGTGATGGGTGTGGAGGTGATCAGGGGGATGGTCCCCACAGTCAGGACGTAATTTTGGGTATCTGTGCCATCTACATTTTGAGCCACAACGGATACGTTATAATCGCCGGAAGTACCAGCCGTCCAGTTAATTTGGCCCGTATTCTCGTCAATGGTCATATCGGTGGGGAACGTGGTCAAAGTATAAGTTGGTGGCGGGTCGCCGGCGGCATCTGCATCATAACTGTAAGGTTGGCCGGACACGGCCGTTGTCACCGGATCAGATGTAAAGGTAGGGGCCAGAGCAAAAACCGTCAACACCGACACAGTCAACAAGCCCACAAACAGAGCCACAGGCCATAATCGCGTCCACCTGCTCCGGGGAATCAAACGAAAAACTTGTTTAATCTGGTTTGTAATTGCTTCATCGTTCATAATACTTTCTCCTGTTTCTCCTTAAAACAAAGCACATGATAATTGTTTGAGCGGGAGAGCCGCTCAGGCCGATGTTACAAACAGTTAGAGAAAGTCATTATTCGGGCCAAACCCGTAGGACGATTTGGCAAATCGTCCAGAGGCGATTTACAAAATCACCCTACATGGCCGAAACAATGATTATCCCCGTAAAAATTTATGTATTTCGGGTGTTTAGACTGGCTAATTGGTCGTTTGGCGAATAATCAGGGGCAAGAAAAGCAATTTATTCACAGTTAACGTTACCGGCTGCATTGCCGTACCTTCGGAATTTGTGGCGACGATGGTGAAAGAAAACTGGCCTATCTGGTTAGCGGCCGGCGTCCAGGAAATAAGGCCGGTCGCCGGATCAATCGTCATCCCGGCGGGAGCGTTTTGCAGACTGAAGGTAGGTAAGGGATACCCCGCTGCCTGTACGTCGTAGGCGTACGTTTGGCCCAGAGTTACGGCCGTACCCCCGCTGGAACTGATGACCGGAGCCGCGCAGCTCGGTAAAAATCCCGCCAACGCATTAAACCACACCCCGGCCATTGCGCTGTAACCCGATTCGTTAGGGTGCAAATCGTCATACATATCATAAGGCACTGTCGTGTAATTCAAGGCGTTATACTGATCGACCCGGATAATTTTATCCCCATTTGCCAGGCGCGTATTAATCATAGCATCCAGATCACTGTTGAACGGCGTTACAACACTTGTCGTTGGCGGGGCAAACGGGTCCCCAGAGACATAAGGTGGCTCGCCTTGTTCAACAATCGTTGCCAATATGACGGTAATATCCGGATCAAAGGTGTCAATATTGTCGAGAATACTCGCAACGTCATCAACCGTATTTAACTCTCCTTGAGCAATATCGTTTGTGCCAATGTGAAGAAGAATCACTTCTGGTGTTTGATCGGTATATAATAGTGGCAGTATAGATTGGGGAGGATCGGGAGGGAATGACCACCATGATTCTGCTAAAATTCTATCAGCAAGTTGATCGGCTCTATCACCGCCAAATCCATTATGGCTAAAATCAAATACAAACCCGCTGTTCGCACCATGAGACAAACGACCAATAAAATCAAAATTGTAATTAGCAGTTATCAGACTGTCATACAAATAGTTGCGATAGCCGTGATTATAAAGCGCCGTCGTCTCGTTACCCGAACCAGATCCGTCGCTGCCATAACCTCTGGTGATAGAGTTGCCTAAAGGCATGATTTCCACAGTATCACAGGTGTTGGTGTAGTCGCGGACGATGTAGTAATGATTGTTGATGGCGCTTTGGGGAAGACGGCCGTTATACAAAGCCACTTCATCCACCACTCCACTAAAATACGCGCCGCCATTCAAATAGCCAATGTTTACCGGGGCCGCCGCGTCGGCAAAACTGCCGGTAAAAGTCTGAATCTCAGAGTCTACATTACGGCCGTCTACGTAAAGAGTACTGCTGTTGTCACTGCTGTCGCGGGCAACAACGATATGATGCCACAAACCGTCGGTAATGCTGCCGGAACTGGTCAGGCTGGTCGTCACGAACCCATCCGATAATTGAAAGGTAACGTTACCGCCACTGTTGCAGCCCACCGCCCAATACGCC
>JAJRTP010000633.1 GCA_024278255.1 Chloroflexota bacterium
CAGATGGTGGGGCTGGGTGGCGCGGGTGTGTTGGTGGTGGAAAGCCCTCTCGCGGATGAATTTGCCGTCAATTTGTGGTGGGTGCGGCAGGGTCAGGCTGTCCCCCTGCTTTTTGCGGATGAAGCGCCCCGTTACCTGGTGGATGTACGGCCGTTTTCGGATGAGGCGGACGGCCGTTACGTCCTCTTTTTTAACACAGACACCGCTTTTGCTGAGAATGGCCTGGATTGGGCGCTGTTGGATGAGGCGAATTGTGACGCTGCTGGCTGCATTCTGACGCCGCTGGAAAGCTGGCCCCAATTCAGTCCGGACGGCCGTTACTCTTTGGTGCGGCAATTCCAACCGAACGGCTCGACGATTTGGAGTTTGGGAGACAGCGCGGGCAACCCGGTGCAACCGCTGCCGGACGTCGGGATACCCGTCTGGCTGGACGGTGCGACGTTTGCTTATGCGGCGGCGGACGAACCGCAATCTGTGTTGCAGTTGGGTGTCGTGGGGGTGGACGGCCGTCTGGCGGAGGTGCGCCAAATGGATGTGATCGCTGCATTAGGCGCCGATTCGCCGGAAGCGAACTGGTATCTTCAGACCATCCTGCCCGATCCGAAACAGCCCAACAATTTGTATTTGCTTCTCTTTGACAGCGCTTATTATTATCCTGACGTTCCCGGCTCGGCCCCGGCCCTGGTGGCGCGTTATGATTGGCAGAATAATACGGCCGTGCGCCTGCCCGTCTCCGGGAAAAACAAGTTGACTAACGTGTATGACGTGCAGGTTAACGGCCGTTACCTGACCGTATCCGGTCTGGATGGTGTTCGTTCTGTTCTTTACCTGTACAATTTGGACACTGCGGAGACAAACGAATATGAACTGGCTGTGCCTAACACCCCGGCTGGATGGTCGGCGGACGGCCAATGGCTGCTTATTCCGCAGGGAACGTCTTTGCGGTTGATAGCGCCGTCCATTGGTTACGAGAAGCAGATTTTTCACGATCTGGCGGCTTGCGATACGGCCGTGTGGGTGGCACAACAAATAGGGGAATAAACGAACGGGTGGTGAGTGTTCTTGACGCACCAGATTGAGACAGATAGAATCAAAATCTATGAATAAAACATACCATTTCTGGATTACAGGCTGTCAAATGAATTATGCGGATGCCCGGCGGGTGGCTTCCGAGTTGGAAAAACTGGGCTACCGGGCCACGCCGCGTGTGGAAGATGCGGATGTGGTGGTGCTGGAAACGTGTACGGTGCGCCAGCAGTCAGAGGACAAGGCGTATGGCAAGCTGCAAAATTTACGGCCGTTAAAAACTAAAAATCCCGACAAAACCATCGCCGTGATGGGCTGCGTCGTCGGTGTGCGGGGCAACCAGGCGTTGGAAGAACGTTTCCCCTTTGTGGACGTGTTTATGGAGCCGTCTACGGATGGGATGCCGCTGATTAACCATTTGCGGCAGGATGACGGGCTGGCTTTGGAGTTAACGGCCGTGCAGCAGCAGCACGCCCTGATGGATGGCGAAGTCATCCTGCCGGAACATGAGCGGGGCCAACTGGTCTCCGCGCCGGTTTCCATCGTGTACGGCTGCTCCCACGCCTGCTCCTTCTGCATCATCCCCCAGCGGCGGGGTGTTGAGCGCAGCCGCCCCGTGGGCGAGATTGCTGCCGAAGTCCGTTCTCTGGTGACGCAAGGGGTTAAAGAGGTGATGCTTCTGGGCCAGATTGTAGACCGTTACGGCTACGACGTACCCGACGGCCCCGATTTGGCCGATTTATTGCGCGTCATCAACGACATTGACGGCTTGCAGCGCATCCGCTTCCTCACCAGCCATCCTAACTACATGACGGACAAAATTTTGTACGCCGTGCGCGATTTGCCCAAAGTGATGCCCCAAATTGAAGTGCCCATTCAGGCGGGGGACAATGAAGTGCTGGAAACTATGAAGCGGGGGTACACCCGCGAGCAGTACCGCGACCTGGTGCAGCGTATCCGGGAAATTGTGCCGGACGCGGCCGTCAACTGCGACATTATCGTGGGCTTCCCCGGCGAGACGGAAGCGCAGTTCCAGCAAACGTATGACCTTCTGGCGGAACTGAAGCTGGATAAAATCCATCTGGCCCGTTACAGTCCCCGTCCCGGCACGGTTTCTGCCCGGCGCATGGCGGACGATGTGCCGGACGCGGAAAAACGGCGCCGCTTCCACTTGATTGAAGCGCTGCAAAAGGAAATCTCGGAAGAGAAGATGAAGCGGTGGCTGGGGCAGACGGTGGAAGTGCTGGTGGAGGATTTGCACAAAGGCAAATGGCGCGGCCGTTCCCCGCAGGGCAAGCTGGTCTTCTTTGATGATCCGCGGGAATTGAAAGGGGAGTTGGTCAATGTGCGGATCAATCACACGGGGCCGTGGAGTATGTCGGGTACGGCCGTAGATCGGCCGGCCGCTCCTCAATTGCATTTGAACACCACGGATAGCATTCCGTTGGCTGTTATTGGCGATTAATCCTTCCAAAGTCAATAAACAATCGTATTGACATTGTCAATACGATTGTTTATACTAAAAGCCTATGAAAGCAACCCATTTCATCCAAGGAATTACGTTTGAATGGGATGCGGACAAGGCTGTGACTAATTTGGTTAAGCATGGCATTTCTTTTGAGGCGGCATGTGAAGCCTTTTTTGATCCATTTTTAACCCCTTTAGAGGATGATATGGTTGATGGCGAAGTACGGCATACGGCCATTGGCATGACAGCGGATTGGCAGTTTTTGTTTTTAGTATACGTTTGGCGGGGCGATACGATTCGCCTGATCTCAGCCAGGCGAGCTGCCCGGTACCAAAGAAAAAGTTATGAAAATAGATGAATTGAAAACCAGATTGCAAAAAGATCGCCCGATGGTGATGGTTAGCATACGGATGCCAGAGGATGTCGTGGCGGATTTGAAGCGGGTTGCGCCGCAGCTGGGATTTTCCGGCTACCAGCCGCTCATCCGAGCGTATGTGGGGCAGGGGTTACGCGCAGATTTGGAGCGGCTGGAGGGAGATACGGCCGTAGCCCAACTCATTCAATCTTTGCGGCGACAGGGTATTGCGGAAGAGGTGTTGCAAACGGCCGTAGCTGAGTCCCATGTACGCTATGAAATAAAGTAGAAACGGTCGTATCATCCCAGTGTAAACGTCCCCGCTCCCTTGGGGCTGCGGCTGAGAACGGCCGTCAAATCATCGCCGCAGTTGACCAGATACGTCACCAACCCATTGGCTTGCAGCATCACGGCCAGCCCCTCATTGGAGCGCGCCCCGCCAAACGAGGCCGGATTAACCAGCACTGTGACCACACGCAGGCCGCGTCGGGCCAGTTGGCGGGCCGTGGGCAGCCATTCATCCCAGGTGGTCGGCGTAACCACAATGATTGTCGTGCCGCGGGGGAACCGATGCAGTTCAGCCGCCAGCACATCCGTAATGGGCACATCCCCTTCCGCGCGTAAAACCGAGAGTGTTTCCAGAATGCGGCTGCGCTGCCGTTCGCCCCGGTCCGGCTGCACAATCTCGTTGGACTGCCCGTAAGCCAGCATTCCCACCGCCCGATCATGGCGCAGGAAGTATTGCGCCAGAGAAGCGGCAATAGAGACGACGTACTCCTCGGTTGTTTCGGGCAGGGTAAACTCTTCGGTATGCATCCAGAGGGGTAGTTCGCCGGGGCCGGCGGAAGTTATTTGGGATTTGGCTTCTATCTGACCAAAGACGGACATATCCGGCACAATCCAGATGTCGGCTAAGGGGTCCAGTTCGAATTCTTTGACGATGAGGCGATCTCGGCGGGCGGTGCTGCGCCAGTGGATGCGGCTGAAGCTGTCGCCCGGCGCATAATCCCGCACCCCGGCGGCGTTGGTGGTGACGTAATGGGTACGGCGGCGCAGGGCGTCCCCGCCGGGCAGCATTCCTACGGGCAGGGCAAACTGGTTGATGTCGAAGGTGAGGGGCAGGACGACGACGTGGGTGGTGGGCGTTAAATCCCGCTCCATGGGGAACAGGCCGAAGGGATCGCTGGTGCGCAGGCGGATGGGGCCGAGGCGGTAACGGCCGCGTTCCGTACACATAGTCAACACTCGCCAGCTATATGTTTTTCGAGACCCCAGATTTTGTACCACGTGGCTGGAGAGATGGCCGGGCAGGGTGGCAAAGTCTCGCACTTCCAACCACAGTTTGGGGATACGGCTGGTATTGCGCACCATGAACCGTTCTTCCAACGGCCGTCCCACCTGGGTGCGCCGGGTGCGGGTCAGCCGGGAAAGGTGTACCCGGTTGATGTTGGCCCAGGCCCAGGCAAAGGAAATGATTAGCAGCAGCCCCAGCAGGTAGGAGATGGTAAACATCAACTCCCGGCCGGTAATTAAACCGGCAATCAGGGCCAGCAAGGCCAGGACTAAAACCGTGGTGCGGCGCTGCCGCAGTTGGTTTCTCAGCCAGGTCATGTCTTAACCTGGGCGCCGGGTACGGCCGTTTTGTCCAGAATATCCTCGATGATGGTTGACGGTTCCACGTCTTTGATGCGGGCTGCCGGGCCAATGATGATGCGGTGGCTGAGAGCGGCGACGGCCAGCGCTTTTATGTCATCCGGCAGGACGTAATCCCGCCCCAGCAGACCGGCTCGCGCTTGCCCCAGGCGGTACAGGGCGATGGCGCCGCGGGAACTGGAACCCAGGTATACGTCCGGGTGTTCTCGCGTCTGGCGCACGATGTCCACAATGTATTCTTTTACCTGATGATCCATGTAGAGGTCGCGCACGGCCGTTTGTGCTTCTTCCAATTCTTCCACGGAAATGGCCTGCTGTAAATCATCCACCGGATGTTTGTGCTGCTGCCGGTCCAGAATGTCAATTTCCTGATCCTTATCCGGATAGCCCAGGTGGATGCGCAGCATAAAGCGATCTAGTTGGGCTTCCGGCAGGGGGAAGGTGCCTTCATACTCGATGGGGTTTTGTGTTGCCAGCACCATAAAAGGGATTTCCATGGGGTATGTTGTACCGTCTACAGTGGCCTGCCGCTCTTCCATAGATTCCAGCAGGGCGGATTGGGTTTTGGGGGTGGCTCGGTTAATCTCATCTACCAGGACAATTTGGGCAAAGATGGGGCCGGGGCGGAACTCAAATTCGCGGGTTTTCTGGTTGAAGACGGAGACGCCGGTTACATCGCTGGGGAGCATGTCGGGCGTGAACTGGATGCGCTGGAATTTGCAGCCGACTGATTTTGCCAGTGATTTTGCCAGCACGGTTTTGCCTACGCCGGGCACATCTTCAATAAGCACATGTCCCTGGCACAGCAGCCCCAAAACGGTGAGCTGCACGGCTTGGCGTTTGCCGACCATGACATGCTCTACGTTTTCGATAATCCGATCACCAATCGCTTGAATATCCGCCATGCGTTACGCTCCTTGATTTGGGAAAACCACAGATTTCGCAGACTTCATCGTGAGCGACTCAGCCGAACGATTACACAGATTTTTTAAGAAAGTATACCTCAATGCGTGGTTTTCTTGTTATGTAAATAAAAATTGACTATCCCATTTTAGCACGTATGGTGCATTATGGTGACAAAACAGGATCATTCGTTGGGGAATCGTAGGTTTTTTACGGCCGTTTCCATGATGAAACCCATTGTAACACCACCACTCAATGGGCGGAAGTGCATCCCACAGCCTCTTAATTTTGCCGTAATATGGAAATTAAGTTTGATATGCTTAAATTTTTATGCTAATATAGTTGATATATCAACTAATTGCACTTGCATATAATTTGTCCTGCGAAGCTGAATTGTTATCCTGAGCAATTGCCTAAATCATGAAAGCACACATTGTCCTCGATAGTCATCCTGGTGCGTTCTCGTTGCTGCACTATTGGCAGCGGGAGATTGGTGTGTTTTTCTGCTGAAAATTTTTGACCCGACGGCCGTACCCCGGCTATCGGGTCTTTTTTTTATTCGTAGAACGGTTGGGAGAATCGTTCGCCTGGAGCATGGAGGAAAAAATGAGACCCCAGAACCATATTCCCTGGCGATTCCTGGTGGGATTGCCCCTGTTTTTCTTATTGTTTAGCCTCGTTGGCTGGATGCAAACTGTCCGGGCCGACCATACGCCAGACCCAACCAGCGTGACCATTGCCGGTTCCCTGCAAGACGAGTTGGGCTGCCCTGGCGACTGGCAGGCGGATTGTGCTGCCACCCATTTAGCTTATGACGCCATCGATGACGTGTGGCAGGCTGTTTTCAACGTGCCCGGCGGTAACTGGGAATACAAAGTGGCCCTGAACGACAGTTGGGACGAGAATTATGGCGCCAACGGCGTAGCTGGCGGGGTCAATATCCCCTTGAATCTGGGTGCAGCCAGCGACGTGAAATTTTATTATGACCACAAAAGCCACTGGATTACCGATAATATCAATTCGGTGATTGCTACGGTGCCGGGCAATTTTCAGGATGAATTGGGCTGCTCCGGCGATTGGCAGCCGGACTGTTTGCTGTCCTGGCTGCAGGATGTTGATGGTGACGGAACGTATACATTTACGACGGATGCCATTCCGGCGGGCAGCTATGAGGCCAAAGTAACCATTAACGAAAGCTGGGATGAGAATTATGGTCAGGGTGGTGTACCCGGTGGAGCCAACATTCCTTTTTCCGTGGGGGATGGGGATGTAGTCACGTTTAGTTATGATGCGGTGTCGCATATTTTGACGATTACGGCCGTATCCCCCGGCGGCTGTCAAAGCG
>JAJRTP010000634.1 GCA_024278255.1 Chloroflexota bacterium
TAAATCTGCTGTTCTGTCTCGTCGCCCCAGCCGGAGAAGACGATGGTGGCGCCTTCTTCCAGATCGCCCAGCGGGCAGCCAGTGTCCTCGGCCACGTCAACACCTTCACTGACATCAGCGCCGCCGCCGGTCAGGAATTCGGCCGCTTCTTCTTGTGCCTGGGCAAAAGCTGCGGCAACATCCTGGTCGCCCAGGTAAATGCGTTCCAATGCCTGGCTGACGGCATCGTTCACCTTGCCGGTGTTCGGTCCCCAGTAACCGACGCGAGTCAGTTCAAAGGTACCCCCTTTGGCAATGGCCGCATCGTTGGCGTCTACCACATCATCCAATTGTTCCGGGTGGGTGGAGTAGGCAAAGCCGGTCTTGACGATCTCGCCCTGGTTATCAGCGCCGGTGACGAAGATGGTGAAAGCGGCGGCCGCCTGCGGGTACTTGGTGGCCGCATTAATGCCGATACCGTTGGTGAAGATGACGTCTGCTTTCCCTTCGGGGCCGCTGGGCAGTTCTTGCGCCTTCCAGTTCACATCAGGGAAGTCGTTGCGCATATAGTTGACCATCCAGCCGCCTTCGTAGGTCAGGCCGACCAGTTCTTTGCCAATGGCCTCGCCGCACCAGCCGGCGCCAACGTCGGCTGCGGAAACGAGACTGCCGTCAGCGTACATGCCGGCCACGTATTCGGCCGCTGCCAGTACTTCAGGCGTATTCAGGGTGGGGGCGCTAAAGTCGTCTGTAGCGTAAGCGCCGCCATTGCCAAAAGCCCAGGGTGCAAAGCGCGCCCAGTCTGCATTTTGGCAGAAGCCGCCGTACTCGCCGGTGGCGGCGATGGCTTCGGCGGCTGTTTTTAGATCGTCCCACGTCCAATCGGCCGTTGGCTCATCCACACCGGCGGCTTCAAATGCGGCCGGCAGGTAAACCAGACCCAGCGTACCCCAATCCTTGGGCAGGGCATAGGTAACGCCGTCCTGGGTGAAGATGGAGAGCAAGGCGGGAATAAAGTCGCCGCGGCCGGTTCCGGCCTGTCCCATAAAGTCATCCAGGGGCAGCAGTTGACCGGTAGGGGCGAAGGCGGTCATCAACTGATCATCCACGTAGAAAACGTCGGCGGCCGTGCCGCCGGCCATGGATGCTTTCATTTTTGTCTGGAAATCGGCCGGAATGGGCTGATAATCTACGGTCACGCCAGAGCAAACTTCGGCAAAGCGGTCAATGGAATCGCGGTAGATTTGCTGCTCTGTCTCATCGCCCCAGCCGGAGAAGACGATGGTTGCGCCGTCTTCTACATTTATGAAACAGTCGGCCTCTTCTGCGACCACTGCTGCTGTTGCTTCTGCGACCACTTCTGTGGCCACGGCTGCTGTTTCTTCGCCACTCGTTTCTGTCGTCGTATCGCCAGGTTCTGGAGTGGCTTCCTCTTCCCCGCCGCCACAGGCGGCTAACATAAAGCTCAAAATGAGTAACAAACTTAGAAAGATAATAGGTTTCTTTGACATGTTAATTCTCCTCGCTTAAATATTTTTTGGGGATAGTCATTGTTTCGGCCAAAAGATGTAGGACGATTTGGTAAATCGTCCAGGTGATTTACCAAATCGCCCTACGTGGACGGAACGATGACCAACCCCTATTTTTGTGTAAGCTGATAGCTAAAATAAGAATAGGTTTATCTGTCGATACTTCTCTCCTTTTCTTCCAGCCACAGCGGTTATGAGAATCCATTTTCGAGAAATCCACATCCAAGTCGGGTGTGTTATAATCACCCAGCTTTCCGTCCGCTGCGGATGGAGAACAATTGAAGAGTCGTTTGCGATCCGTCCAGAGTTGGCAAACGGCTCTTTGTATTTGTTGCTGGTGGTTGGCTGTTGGTAGCTGTCTATCAGCTATCAGCCACGATAATTCTTATTGTTCCTGGCAGCCGCAAGAACGACGGATGACCAGTTTGGTGCCTACTCGCAATCTGAGTCTGATGTGTTCCTGGTTGGAGCCGATTTCGATGAGGTTGAAAAGGCGTTGGGCGGCTTGACAGCCCATTTCTTCACCAAAAGCGCGGACTGTTGTCAAGGGCGGGTCGTGTAGTTCAGCCCAGCCGATATCGTCAAAACCAACGATGGCTATATCTTCGGGGACGACACGGCCGTTTGCTTTGCAACTCCGTATCGCCCCAATAGCCACCGCATCGTTGACAGTAACAACGGCCGTGAGGTTGGGAGCTTCGGACAGAGCTGTTTGCATCGCTTCCATACCCGTTTCGACCGTTGTGTTGGGCATGTAAATGATATGGGATTGAAGCGACGCCTCTGCCAGGGCACGTTCATAGCCAGCTACCCGTTCCTGACTGCTAAGCCATGTGTCTGGTCCTGAAAGAAACAGGATCGTTTCATGCTGATGTTCTGTAATCAGATGTTGCGTAAGGCGATAGGCGCCGGCCTCATTTTCATGCAAAACACAATCTATGTCTGTTCCCCGCAATCGGTTGTCTAACAAGACAATAGGGAGGTCGCTGTTGTAAAGCTCCAAAATAAAAGAAGGTTTGATCGCCGGGCCAGCCAAAATCAAACCATCAACACGCTTTTCGCGCACCATTGGCAGTTGCAGCGCATGTTTCATCGCCTGTTCATCAACAAGGGTGGTCAGAAGATGGTAGCCGGCGTCTTGGCATGCTTCGTTAATGCCCACAGAGTCCAAAGAGGAGGCGGTAAAACGAGGGGATACCGGCCATTTATACGTGATCAGGCCAATATTGCGGGTGCGTTTTGTGGCTAGATTTTGAGCGGCCGCATTGGGGACAAACTGTAATTCCTGAGCTATGGCTAATACGCGAGCGCGTGTTTCAGCCCCAATCCCGGGTTGATCATTTATTACCCGGGAAACTGTGGAAACCGAAACTCCGGCGCGTCTAGCAACTTCACGTAAGGTAGGTGGTTTGGTCATATCTATAACTTTGCAATTTTTATGCAAACGCTTGCGTAACATTATAGCAAAGAGCGGTTATTCATGTCAATATCAATAAGGGCATAAACGTCAGGTCTCTTTTCCATGATTCTTGATAGTGACAGATTGGCCCGGTCGAATTTCAACCCATAATTTTTCCCCGCGTAGTTCCAGGGTAAAAGCCAAACGAGTCCAATGGCTGGGCAGTTGGGGTGAAAACTCGTATTTTTCAGGCGTGAGAAGCAGCCCGGCAAATCCAAAAATAACGGCCGACCACAAAGCGCCGGCTGATGCGGCGTGAATGCCATCGGCGGCGTTCAGGCGAATATCCTCTAAGTCTACTGTGGCGGCACGCATGAAGTGAGCGTAACCTTCTTCCGGATCAGCCATTAAACAGGCTAGAATGGCGGTGATGGCCGGCCCCAGGCTGGAGCCGTGTTCATGGTCGGTGCGGGGATGGTAATACTCCCAGTTAGCCTTGATTTCTTCGAGGGAATACTGGTTGCGCAATAGGTATAACAACATAAGGACATCGGGCTGCTTGATTACCTGCGCCTGATTGGCCCCTTCTATACCTAGAATAGCGTGCATGGATTGGGCTCGCGCCGGGTCGCGCAACACGGCAATATCGGCGTCCGCCAAGTCGAA
>JAJRTP010000635.1 GCA_024278255.1 Chloroflexota bacterium
CGCCCGGAAACGGCCGTGAAAGTCATGGCCGAAGAATTGGATTCCCCCTGCACCGAGGAGATCGCCGCCTTTGACCGTTTCATCGAATTTGCCTCTGTGGGGGATTGGGAGGTGGTTGTGTTTGACACCGCACCCACCGGCCACACCTTGCGCATGCTGGAACTGCCATTGGAGTGGAGCAAGCAGTTGGACGTGAAAGTATTTGCCTCGGTGGACACGGCCGCAGCCGACGACGTAGCCAAACAGCGCTTCGGTGACGTAATCGACATGATGCGCGATCCGCAGCGCAGCACCTTCGCCTTCGTCATGTACCCGGAATCCACGCCGATCATCGAAGCATACCGCGCCAGCCAGGAATTGGCGGCGCTCGACATCCCTACCGGGCTGGCAGTCGCCAATTTCATCATCCCGGCCGAGCAGGCAAATACCCCGTTCACCCAGGCCCGCCGCGCCATGCAGGCCCGCTACCTGACGGAAATCCAACAGCGCTTCGACGCCCCGGTACTCACCATCCCCTTACTCCCCTACGAGGTGCAGGGATTGGACATGCTGGCCGAGCTGGGCCAACAAATGTATCGGTAGACCAAGATTGGTTCAATCTGTGAGATTGAACCAATCTGAGGCATATTCAAAATGAACGATCCCACAACCATTCAAATTATTGGGGCGCCGGTGGCTTGTGATGAGGGCGTAAAGGATCCCTGGCGCGATCTGGCTGGCTGGATGGCTGAAAAATTACGGCGGCGGTATGGCACGGCCGTTACCGTCACCTACTACGACCTGTTTGACCCCGGCTGCCCCGCCCTGCCCCCCGACGCCCAACTGCCCCTGGTGCTGGTTGACGGCCGTGTTCTCAGCAGCGGCGGCAAACTCTCCATGCCCGCCATTCGCCGCCATCTGGATAAACTGGGCGTTCAACCATAACCTACCCCCCCCCAAAGCTTCTCCCCACTGGAACCCTTGTCAGGATTTCCCCTACAAACGCCGCAAAACTGTCGGGTTTTCCCCGCTACAAACCAACCCCGTCTCTACCTATACTAAAAGTGTACCGTTAGTAATCAGGTAATTGGGTAACTGGTAATTACCCAATTACTCAGTTACCCAATTACCCATATGGAGAGACGGAGGTCTGAAGATGACAAAAACAATTGAGAAACCCGACGCCCCCAACGACGCTGGCCGGCGCACTTTTCTGAAAGGTCTGGCGGGCGCAGCGGGGGTAGCGGCGGTTACGGCCGTACCCGTGAGCAAGGCCGCCCAAGCCAAAAGCATTCCTTTGGAGATGTTTAAGGTAGCGCCGGCTCAGGTGACGCCTGTCGGCGGTGAACTCGATCCTCTGGAAAGGATGCGGGGCGAACTGGTCCGCGCCCTGGAAAAACCGGTCAATGAGCGCCGCTGGGTAATGGTGATCGACCTGCGCAAATGCGTGGGCTGTAACTCTTGCACCATATCCTGTGTGGCCGAAAACCATTTGCCGCCCGGCGTGGTTTACCGGCCGGTTATCCACGAAGAGATTGGCACCTTCCCCAATGTGTCCGAGCGTTTCCTGCCACGGCCGTGTATGCAGTGCGACAATCCCCCCTGCGTTCCCGTTTGCCCGGTGAACGCCACCTGGAAGCGGGACGACGGCATCATCGAGATTGATTACGACAAGTGCATCGGCTGCCGTTACTGCATCACCGCCTGCCCCTACAACGCCCGCGTTTTTGACAAAGGCTTCGTTTACAACGACGTGCCGCCTGAACCGGTTGTATCGACAGCGATGGTCGGTTCAGAAGCGGCCGAACAATACGAAGTCGTACCTACCTTTGAGTATGGCGAGCCGCGGACGCGGGAAGCAGGCCAATCCCCCATCGGCAATGCCCGCAAATGCCATTTCTGCCTGCACCGCCTGGAAAAAGGAATGCTGCCCGCCTGTACCACCACCTGCATCGGCCGCGCCACCTATTTTGGCGACGCCAACGACCCCGACAGCCTGGTATCCGAACTGATTGCCAGCCCCAACGTGATGCGTCTTAAAGAAGCGTTGGGCGCTGAGCCAAAGGTATATTACCTGCAATAAGCGGAGGAAAAAATGAACGAAAAAACAAACATCTGGCTAAAAGTTCTTTGGGTCGTAGCCGGGATTGGTTTTCTGGTCGGCCTGTATGGTTTGTATGCTCGCTTTGTCTTTGGCCACATGCGCACTGATTATGGTTCCTATGTGCCCTGGGGCTTATGGGTAGCCGCTTACGCCATGCTCATCGGCATTTCTGCCGGGGCTTACGTAATGGCTTCCATCATCTTTATTCTGCGCCGCAAGGATTGGTATCCGATAGCGCGGGCGGCTCTGGGCGTGGCTCTGGCCGCTTTTATCGGCGGGATGATCGCCATCTTTCTCGATTTGGGACACCCGGAACGTTTCTACGAGTTGATTTTCAGCACCAATTTCCGCTCCATGATGGGTTTGATGGCCTGGCTTTACTCTTTCTACGGCCTCATGCTCCTGCTGCTGATTTGGCTCAGTTGGACGCGGGAAGATAATCCCTGGCTGCGCCGTTTGGGCTATCTTTCTGTACCCTACGCAATTCTCTTTGCCGGGGCGGAAGGGGCGCTGTTTGGCGTGGTGGGGGCACGGCCGTTATGGGAATCCGGTCTCACCCCTCTTTTGTTCCTGGTGGAAGCGGCCGTATCCGGCGTGGCAGCCGTTACCGTCGTCTCCTACATTCTGGGCTACCTGGACAAAGCCAAAGCTGCCTTTTTGGGACGCGCCCTGCTCATCCTTCTGCTCACTAATTTGCTGCTGATATGGGCTGATTTTTCCACCGCTTTGTACGCGGGTATCCCGGCCAAATCAGACGCGATTCGCTCTGTGTTGTTTGGCGATTTTTGGTGGGTCTTCTGGATTGTCTACATGCTCATTGGCGTGGTTATTCCCCTACTGCTGCTGGCCTTCCGGCCCAAAAGCGTCGGGGCCATTTCCCTCGCCGGGCTGTTGATTATGGTGACAGCTATCGCCACCAAACTGTCTCTGGTCATCCCCGCCCAAACCCAGGCTGAATTAACCGGGCTGGAAAGGGCGTTTACCGGCCCCGGCCTGAAATTTGAATACTTCCCCACCACATCCGAATGGCTGCTTTACGTCTGGATTATTTCGGCGGCCGTTCTCATTTTCCTGGCAGGCTTTGTACTCTTGCAACGTGTGCATAAGGAGGCGAATTAAAATGAACGAACAAATTAACCAACCGAATGGCTGCGGCCTGAATCGGCGTGAATTTTTGAAAATTTCTGCCATCGGCGGCACGGGGGCGCTCATTGGCTCCCTGCCCCACGTGCAGCAAACATTGGCCCAGGGCGAACAGGAAGATTTTTACCCCCTGAGCAACCCGGAAAACGTCATCTACAGCATTTGCCTGAACTGCCACAACGCCTGCACCATCAAGGCCAAAATTCAGGAAGGCGTCCTGGTAAAAATTGACGGCAACCCGTACAGTCCGCAAAACATGCTGGTGCAAATACCGGAAGAGACGCCTTTAACGGAAAGCGCCAAAATAGATGCGCCATTATGTCCCAAAGGGCAGGCTGGCGTGCAAGTCGTCTATGATCCTTACCGGATACGCAAAGTGCTTAAACGCGCCGGGAAACGGGGCGAAAACAAATGGGAAACCATAGATTTCAATCAGGCGATTGATGAAATCGTCAATGGCGGCGACCTGTTTGGCGAAGGGCAGGTGGATGGGTTGAACGACATCTACAAGCTGCGCGACCCGGAACTCTCGAAGGAACTGGCGGCCGATACCGGCGCTGTCGTTGATGGCGATATGAGTATTGACGAGTTCAAGAGCAAGCACGCCGCGCACCTGGATGTGCTGATTGACCCGGATCACCCCGACAAAGGGCCGGTGAACAACCAGTTTGTCTTTTTGGGCGGGCGGATTGAACACGGCCGTAAAGAACTAGCCAAACGGTTCACCTACGAGAGCTTTGGTTCCACCAACTTCTACCTGCATACCACCATCTGCGAACAGAGCCATCACATTGGCTACAAGATGATGACCGGCAACAAAGACCACATGAAGCCGGACTCCCGCAACAGCGAGTTCATCATCTACTTCGGCACCAGCCCCTTCGACGCCAACTTCGGCCCCACCAACATGGCGCCGAAAATCACCACCAGCATGGTAGAGCGCGGTATGAAAATTGCCGTCATTGACCCTCGTCTCAGCCATACCGCTGCCAAAGCGTGGAAATGGCTGGCCCCCAAACCGGGTACAGACGGCGCTATCGCTATGGGCATGGTGCGCTGGATTCTGGAAAACGAGCGGTACGACGCCAACTTCCTGGCTGCGCCCAACAAAGCCGTCGCCAACGAGAACAACGAGACCAGTTTCAGCGACGCCACCCATCTCATCCGGCAGGACGACCTCGTTTTCCTCAAGCCGGAAGACGCCGGTCTGGAGGTTCCCGAAGACGACGAAGGCAACCCGATTTCCAGCCGGGTGGTGATCATTGACGGCAAACCGGTTCTGAGCGAAACGGCCGAAACCTTTGCTGAACTGTTTGTAGACACCGAAGTCAATGGCATTCCGGTGAAGTCAGCTTTCCAGATGCTGCTGGAACGGGCGCAGGAAATGACCCTGGAAGAGTATGCTGATTTCTCTGGCGTGCGTGCGCGGGACATCGAAGAATTGGCCGACGAGTTTACCAGTCACGGCAAGAAGGCGGGCGTGGAGTTCTATCGCGGGCCGGTGGAACACACCAACGGCTATTACAACGCCACCGCAATTGTGATGCTGCACGTGTTGATTGGCGCGGTGGACTGGAAGGGCGGCATGACCACCGGCGGCAGCCATTGGCATGAAGACGGTTCCAAACCTGACGCGCCTTTCCCCAAATCTGTGGTCATTCACGCACCGGGTGGCTTGCAAAAGTTTGGTATCTACGTTAACCGGGAGCGGGCCACGTATGAGAAAAGCACGCTGTTTGACGGCTATCCGGCGAAACGGCCGTGGTACCCCTTCACCGGCGAACTGTACCAAAACGTCATCCCCAGCGCCGCCGACGGCTATCCCTACCCCATCAAAGCGTTGTTCACCAACAAGGGGACTGTCGCTTTTGCCTCCCCCGCCGGACACGTGCAGTTGGAAATGTTGGCCGATCCCCAAAAAATCCCCCTCTTCATTGCCTGCGACATCGTGATTGGCGAGACCTCCATGTACGCCGATTACATCATCCCCGACATCACTTTTCTGGAACGATGGGGCATCTCCCACACCTCGCCGGATGTCGTCACAAAACTCTCCAAAGTGCGCCAGCCGCTCATCGCTCCTCTGACTGAGACGGTAACGGTGGACGGCGAAGAGATGCCCATTGGCATGGAAACCTTCCTCATTGCCGTCGGCAAAAAACTGGGCTTGGCCGGATTTGGCAAGGATGGCCTGGGCGAAGGCTGGAACTTTGACCGTATGGAGCATTATTATCTGGCGATGTGCGCCAACCTGGCCTTCGGGGATGCAGACAATTTCACAGAAGCATTGCCGCCAGCAACGGAAGAAGAAGTACGCATTTTCAAGGAAGCCCGCGCCCATCTTTCTCCGGCAGTTTATGATTATGACGTGTGGAAAGCTGCTGTGCCGGATAACGTGTGGCTCAGTGTGGTCACTTTCCTGAACAAAGGCGGCCGTTTTGAGCCATCCGACAAAGCCTACAAGGGCGACAAGATGGCCCACCAGTGGAAGGGTCGCTGGAATATCTACGTGGAAAAGGTGGCCAAAGGCCGGAACTCGATGACGGGTGAACGGTTCAGCGGCCTGCCCAAGGTGGAACCGGTGCAGGATGCGGCTGGTAATGAAGTGAATGACCCCGGTTACGATCTGAAATTGATTACCTACAAAGAAGTGACCGGCGGCCAATCCCGCACGACCAGCGCTTACTGGACAACGGCCGTTCTCCCGGAAAATTATATCTGGGTCAACAGCATCGACGCCCGCAACATGGGTCTGGAAAGCGGCGACAAGGTGCGAATTGTCGGGCCGACGCTCTCCGAACCGGTGAAACTGGCTGACGGCCGTATCTGGGACACTGTCGGCACGGTCAGGATTCGGGAAGGCATCCGCCCCGGCGTGGTCGCCGCCTCCTGGAGCTACGGCCATTACGCCTACGGTTCCAACGATACCGTCGTAGATGGCGAAACCATCAAAGGCGATCCCTTCCGGGCCAGAGGCGTCGTCCCCAACTCCGCCATGCGCCTCGATCCGGTTGTCGGTGACGTGGCGCTGACCGACCCCATCGGCGGCAGCGC
>JAJRTP010000636.1 GCA_024278255.1 Chloroflexota bacterium
GTAATCAACTGCTGGATGCCGGCGCCGGTTTATCTTCCCGTTCACCAGAGGAAATTGTCAGCGCCGATTATAAACAATACGAAAGCAACGGGCTGAAGTTCGGCATCGCTCAGGTGGAAGTGACCAATTTGCGGGAACTGCATGAACATCAAGATGAATTATCTGAGGCGTTGATCAAGCTGCGGGAACGGAAAGGGCTGGATTTTGTCATTTTGATGGTCACAGATGTGGTGCGTAAAAACAGCCGCCTCCTCCTCAGCGACGAAGTCCCGCAGTTCGATTATCTCCCTTACCCTGTCCAGGATGATGGCACACTGGACGCCAGAGGCGTCGTCTCCCGCAAGAAGCAACTGCTGCCGACTGTGTTGGGGGCGTTGTCGGGATAATGGTGAGTATAACGAATTGAGGAAACAACGAATTTTCTAGACCGATACAATTTGTTGTTTCCCTTATTCGTTGTACTCATTTGTGTGGAGACCAGATGCCTAAATTTGAACGACGAGCGGAATGGGTTTGGCGGCAGCGGGGGCTTACGGCCGTACCCTTCGGTACCGCCAATCCCCGCATAGCCGAAGAAGCCAACCGGTACGTTTACTTTCGCCGTGAGGTGGCGCTGGGCGGGCCGGTAGACGAGGCTATCGTGCAGGTGTCTGCCGACGGCCGTTACCAGCTATTCGTCAACGGGGAAAGAGTGGGACGAGGGCCGTCCCGCTGCCAGCCGGCCTGGCAGGTGATGGACAGGTACGATTTAGCTCCCTACCTGCGTCCGGGGCGGAACGTGGTGGCGGCGTTGGTGCATTCTTACGGCCGTGACACCGCCTGGTACGAACTGCCCGGCTGGGAACAGGCCCGCGCTTTTGGCTGCGGTGGCTTCTTCTTGCAGGGAGACGTAGCCGGAGAAGCGATAGACACCGGTGAATCGTGGCGCTATTTGGAAGCAGATGCCTGGCAGCGGGATGTCCCCTCCGGCAGCCTGGGTTTCATCGAAATTTACGACGCGCGGCAGGAACCGGCCGGCTGGCAAACGGCCGTTTTTGACGATACTGGTTGGCAGCCCCCGGAAATCCTGCGCGTGCCAGGACGCAATTACGCCGGGGACATTGTGCCTTTCCCTGTGATGGTTCCCCGTGCCATTCCCCCGCTGTATGAAGAACTGCGCCTGCCGGAAGCAATTGGGCGCGTGGGCGAAGTGCAGAATGCCCCGCCCGCAGAAGATATTGCCACCCTGTTTGATCAGGAGACGATTGAGCCACTGTCTACCTGCCATGTAGTGGGTATAGATTCGCTGTTGGGTGAGGGGGGAACGACCGTCATCACCACCACCGGCGAAATCAGCGTCAGCCTCATTCTGGATTTTGGGCGGACAATGCCGGGCCGGGTGCGCCTTGACTTGGACGGGGCGGCGGGCACGATTGTAGATTTCACTTACAGCGAGCGTTTGCACGAGGACGGCCGGGTACACATGCACGAGGGTATCCCCGGTTTTGACGTGCGCCCGGCCCATCGCCTGACTTTACGCGAGGGGCGGCAGGTGTGGGAAGCATTTGAGTTGAGCGGCTTCCGCTATTTGCAATTGACCATTCGGGGAGCGGTACGGCCGTTGCACCTCCACGCCGTCCATCTCCACTTTAGCGCCTACCCTGTCCAGCCGCGCGGCCAATTCCGCTGTTCCGACGAGATCCTCAACCGCATCTGGCAGGTCGGGGCCGACACGCTGCACTTTTGTATGCTGGACGGCTACGTAGACTGCCCCTCCCGCGAGCAGCGCCAATGGCTGGACGCCTACGTGGATTCCCTCATCAACTACGCGGCTTACGGCGATCCCTCGCTGGCGGCGCAACTGTTGCGCCAGGTAGCCCAGTCCCAGCAGCCCGATGGCATCACCACCATGGTGGCCCCTGGCGATTTTTCCGTGATGAACTTCACCAATATCCCCGACTTCTGCCTCTACTGGATTTTAGCCATAGGCGCGTACCTAGATTATACGGGCGATCTGACCCTTGATTATACGGGCGATCTGACCCTTGCTGATGAATTGTACCCGGCGGTGGTCAAGGCGATTGGCTGGTTTGAACGTCACCTTAACGGGGAAATGCTGCTGACAGACGTGCCCCACTGGGTCTTTGTGGATTGGGCGGAACTTGACAAACAGGGGCAGGTGACGGCTCTGAACGCCCAGTTTGTGGCGGCCCTGGCGGTAGCGGAACGGTTGGCCCGTCTGGTGGAAGCGCCTCGTGAGGCGGCTCGTTTTGCGCAACTGGGGGGAGCGGTCAGCACGGCCGTAAACCAACTTCTCTGGGATGAGACCCGCGGCGTGTACGCTGACGCCCGGCAAAACGGTGTCCTCAGCCGCCGTATCAGCCAGCAAAGCAACGCCGCCGCCATCGCCTTCGGCGTTGCGCCCCCGGAACGTTGGCCGCGTATTTTCGACGTGACTCTGGATGAGGCGCGCCTGGTTCTGACCCGGTTTGGCAATGCCCAGGCTACGGCCGTGTCCTTTGACGAATCCCGCGACGTGGCTCTGGCCCAGCCGTTTTACATGCACTTTTTGCATCGCGCCCTGGCCCGTGCGGGGCGGCAGCAGGACATTGTGGACAACATCCGGCAGCGTTGGGGGGCGATGATCGCCGCGGGCGACCGTACCTTCCGCGAGTCGTGGCAGATTATCCCCCTGACCAGTTTGTGCCATGCATGGGCTGGTACGCCAACGTATGATTTGTCCACGGAGGTGTTGGGTGTGAAACCGCTGGCGCCCAGTTTCCGCAAGTTCCGGGTGGAACCGCATCCGGCAGGTTTGACCTGGGCCAAGGGCACGTTCCCTTCTCCTTTTGGTGAAATTGGGGTGGATTGGCGGCTGGCTGACGGCCGTATCACGCTCGATCTGATTGTGCCGGAAGGGACGGAAGCGGAAGTATGGCTGCCTGGTGGGGATACGGCCGTGATCGTTGGCCCCGGGAACCACAGATTACACGGATAAGGTGGATGGCTTTACTGAAAAAAGGTTGATTTCACCGTGGAGACGCAAAGAACGCAGAGATTTTTCTCTGGAGGCTCTAAATTCTTTGCGCTCTCCGCGTCTCTGCGGTTAGTTTTTTCAGTAGACTCGTGGATTAACACGAATTTTTATCCGTGGAAATCCACTCCATCCGTGCTATACGTGGTTGCCATCCGTGGTTCCCATGACAAACTACCCCTGAATACGTGAGTTTAGTCGCTGGTCAAATCCGCCATTACTGGTTGAATAAAAGCGTACCGAAATTTATTTCCCAAAAAGGAGAGTACGCATGAGTAACGAATTTCCCGAAACAATGGGCCAGCAGTTTGGTCGTCGGTCCTGGGCCGAAACCTGGAAAATCAAGATGGTGGAACCGATTAAAATGATCAGCCGGGCGGAGCGGGAAGCAGCCTTGCAGGCAGCGGGCTTCAACACCTTCCTCCTGCGCTCCGCAGACGTGTATATTGACCTGCTCACCGACAGCGGCACCAGCGCTATGAGTGACCGGCAGTGGGCGGGCATGATGCTGGGCGACGAAGCCTACGCTGGCAGCCGCAACTTTTATCATATGGAAGCGGCTATCCAGACTTATTATGGCTACCGTTACATTGTCCCCACTCATCAAGGACGTGGCGCGGAACATCTCATCAGCCAGGCGCTCATCCAGCCGGGACAATATATTCCCGGCAATATGTACTTCACCACTACCCGGCTGCATCAGGAATTGGCCGGCGGTATATTTGTGGATGTGATTATTGACGAAGCGCACGATCCCACCAGCGAGCATCCTTTCAAAGGAGACGTTGACCTGGATAAATTGCAGGCGTTGATTGACAAAGTGGGTGCAGAGCAAATCGCTTACGTCAGTCTGGCGGGAACGGTGAACATGGCTGGCGGCCAGCCGGTGAGCATGGCAAACGTGAAGGCGCTGCGGGCCTTGTGTGACCAGTACGGCATCCGCGTTTACCTGGACGCCACGCGCATGATGGAAAACAGCTTCTTCATTCAGGAGCGGGAAGAAGGGTATGCCGATAAATCCGTGGCGGCCATCCTGAAGGAATTTTGCAGCTACACGGACGGGGCCTGGATGAGCGCCAAGAAGGACAATTTGGTCAACATCGGCGGCTGGCTGGCGGTAAACCATGAGGACGTGTTTGATCTGGCGCGGAACATGGTGGTGATTTATGAAGGGCTGCATACGTATGGGGGGATGGCCGGCCGGGACATGGAGGCGTTGGCGATTGGCATTGAGGAAGCGGTGCAGGATGATTATGTTAAGGCGCGGGTCAATCAGGTGCGCTACCTGGGCGAATTGCTGACCGATTGGGGCATTCCTTTGGTGCAGCCGGTGGGCGGTCACGCGATTTTCCTGGACGCCAAACGTTTCTACGCCCACATTCCCCAAAAACAGTTTCCCTCGCAAACGTTGGCGGCGGAGTTGTATCTGGATTCGGGGGTGCGCAGTATGGAGCGGGGCGTTGTCAGCGCGGGGCGTGACCCGGAAACGGGGGATCATCGTTA
>JAJRTP010000637.1 GCA_024278255.1 Chloroflexota bacterium
GTGAACATTGTGGAAGATGAGGGTACCCGCCAGGCTGTGCGTGTTTTGGAAGAACGCACTCTGCTGGCTAATGTGCTTTCGGAAACGCAGATGGAGTCCGAGGGCGTTCAGGTGGTTATTGGCGGCGAGGGCCGGTGGGAGGAATTGAAGGATTGCTCGATTATTCTCTCCCGTTATGGCGTGCCGGATGAATTTAGCGGCACGGTGGCTGTGATTGGGCCAACGCGGATGCCTTACGGCCGTAACGTCGCCGCCGTGCGTTATGTAGCTGATTTGATGAGCGGCCTGGTATATGAATATTACGCGGATGAAACGGTACAAACTGAAATTAAAGAGGTGGAAGAATCGTGAGTGATGAAACTGTAAATGAAGAACTGGTGGAAGAAACCAGTGAAGACCTGCCTGCTGAGGAAACTGTGGCAGAGCAGGAAACAATGGCAGAAACGGCCGAGTCAGAAGATGAGGCGGCTGAAGAAACGGCTGAAGAACCGTCATTAGAAGAACAATTGGCTCAGGCGCAGGCGGAAGCGGCTGACTACAAAGACCGCTGGATGCGCAGCCAGGCTGAATTTGCCAATGCCCGCAAACGTATGGAAAAACAGCGGGCTGATGTCTATACCAATGCCAAAGCTGACATCGTCTTGAAGCTGCTGCCGGTGTTGGATGATTTTGAACGGGCTTTGGCAAATGCTCCGGAAGCCATCCGGGAAGATAGCTGGTATGAAGGTATTGAATTGGTGGAACGGAAGATGCAAATGGTGCTGGAAGGCTTGAGTGTGTCTCCTGTGGCTGCCGTGGGCGAACCGTTTGATCCCAATTGGCATGAGGCTATCTCTCAAGAACCCAGTGAAGAACATGAGAGCGGCGTCGTTAGCCGTGAATTGCAGAAAGGCTACAAGATTGGCGACCGGGTGATACGGCCGTCACTCGTCGTCATTGCAGAATAACTAAACCGCAGATTACGCAGATTACGCAGATGAACTATTAAAATCTGCGTAATCTGCGTAATCTGTGATTTCATAAAATAAGGAAACTACCAAAATGGGCAAAATAATCGGCATTGATCTAGGCACCACCAATTCAGTAGCGGCCGTTATGGAAGGCGGCGAACCTACCGTCATTCCCAGCGCGGAAGGCAACCGGACATTTCCCTCCGTTGTAGCTGTCAATCCCAAAACCAACGAGCGGATGGTCGGACAGATAGCCAAACGGCAGGCGGTGGTTAACGCCACCAACACCATCTCTTCCGTCAAACGCTTTATGGGGCGCAAATATGAAGACCCCGAAGTGCGCCGGGCGCGGGACTACGTGGCATACTCGGTGCGGGAAGCGCCCAATGGTGACGTGCGCGTGGCCATGGGCGGCCAGGAATATTCCCCGCCGGAAATTTCCGCCATGATCCTGCAAAAAATCAAGCAGGATGCGGATGCGTTCATCGGTGCGCCGGTTACCCAGGCTGTCATTACCGTGCCCGCTTATTTTAACGACAGCCAGCGCCAGGCCACCAAAGACGCGGGCAAGATTGCCGGGCTGGAAGTGCTGCGCATCGTCAACGAACCGACGGCCTCAGCTTTAGCCTATGGTTTGGGCAGTGACAAAGACGAAATCATCGCTGTGTATGATTTGGGCGGCGGCACATTTGACATTTCCATTTTAGAAGTGGGCGAAGGTGTGTTTGAAGTACGTTCCACCAATGGTAACACCTTCCTCGGTGGTGACGATTTTGACCGCAAAATTGTGGATTGGGTAGCCGAAGAGTTCCGGCTGGAGCATGGCATTGATTTACGAGATGATCCTCAATCATTGCAACGCTTGCGGGAAGCGGCCGAGAAAGCCAAGATCGAACTTTCCACCACGATGCAGTCGGAGTTGAATTTACCTTATATTACGGCCGATGCCTCCGGCCCCAAGCATTTGAACATGACGCTGAGCCGGGCCAAATTTGAGCAGTTGACCGAAGACCTGGTGAAACGTTCCATGGAACCGTGCCAGCAGGCGCTGCAGGATGCCGGTGTATCTAAATCGGAGATCGCTGAGGTAGTGCTGGTGGGCGGCATGACCCGGATGCCGGCTATCCAGGAGGCGGTGCGGGAATTTTTTGGCCGCGAACCGCACAAGGGTGTCAACCCGGACGAGGTTGTAGGGATTGGCGCGGCGATTCAGGCTGGGATTTTGGGCGGCGATGTGAAGGATATTGTTCTGCTGGATGTGACGCCGCTGACGTTGAGTATTGAGACGTTGGGCGGGGTGGCTACGCCGCTGATTGAGCGAAATACCACGATCCCTACCCGGAAGAGCCAGGTATTTTCTACGGCATCGGATAACCAACATCAGGTGGAAATCCACGTGACGCAGGGAGAACGGCCGATGGCGGCGAATAACAAGAGTCTGGGGCAGTTTATTCTGGATGGAATCCCCCCGGCGCCGCGGGGTGTACCGCAGATTGAGGTGTCGTTTGATATTGACGCTAACGGTATTCTGAAGGTGTTGGCTAAAGATAAGGCGACGGGCCGGGAACAGCATATGGAGATTATTCCTTCCGGCGGTTTGGCTGATGAAGAAATTGAAGAGATGGTTCAGGAAGCGGAACGCCATGCGGCAGAAGATGCGGCGCGTAAAGAGGCGGTAGAGATTAATAATGAGGCAGACACGGCCGTTTACCGGGCGGAAAAGCTGCTGCTGGATTATGGCGATAAAATACCGGATGAAACAAATACGGCCGTGCAAACCCAGATAGATGCCGTCAAATCTGCCCAGGAAAGCGAAGATATTGCTGCACTCAAAGAGGCGCTGGAGATGTTAAAGCAAGCTGTCAGTGTGGCCGGTGCAGCCATGTATCAGGCGCCTGGCCCGGACGGCGATTCTGCACCTTCGGAAAATGGTGATGAGGCTGCAGACGAGCCGAACACCTCTGCCGCCGAAGAAGAAGATGAAGGTGTGGCTGAAGGGACAAACAGCGAAGAATAATTGGGGTAAAACGTGGAACAACGAGATTACTATGAGGTCCTGGAGGTAAGTCGCAGCGCCTCTCGGGAAGAGATTAAAAAATCATACCGCCGTATGGCGCGAAAATATCATCCTGACGTTAGTTCTGAACAGGATGCAGAAGATCGTTTTAAGGAAATTCAGCGGGCTTACGAAGTGCTATCGGACGACCAGAAACGGGCTGCCTATGATAAGTACGGTTTTGCCGGCATCGAAGGCCTGGGTGGGGCTGGTTTCTCCGGGTTTGAAGGATTTGGCGGTTTTGCAGACATCTTTGAAGATTTGTTCAGCGGTTTTGGCGGCGGCCGTCGTTCCCGGCGCGGCCCCAAGCGCGGCGCTGATTTGCGTTATGATTTGACGCTGGAATTTGAAGAAGCCGTGTTTGGTGTGGAAACTGAGATTGACGTGCGCCGGCCGGAAATTTGTCCGGTGTGTCACGGCTCCGGGGCAGAACCGGGCACCCGTCCCAAAGTGTGCCACACCTGTAATGGCAGCGGCGAGGTGCGGCGGGTGCAGCAGTCCATTTTGGGTCAGTTTGTCAATGTGGCTGCCTGCCCCACCTGCAATGGTACGGGCGAGGAAATTCCGACGCCTTGCACGACTTGTCATGGGCAGCGGCAAGTTATACAAAGCCGTTCCCTCAAAGTAAAGGTACCGCCGGGTGTGGATAGTGAGACGCAAATTCGCCTGACCGGTGAGGGTGCGCCTGGGGCCAATGGCGGCCCACCAGGAAATTTGTTTGTCGTCATTCACGTCAGGAAGCATAAATATTTCCAGCGGCGGGGCGATGATATTTTCCTGGATTTGCAGATCAATGTGGCTCAGGCTGCTTTGGGTGATAAGGTAGTGATACCAACCCTCGATGGCGAGGAAGAGTTGATTGTGGAAGCGGGCACGCAGCCAGGCCAGGTGGTGAAATTGAAGGGCAAAGGTGTACCACGCCTGGACAGAAGCGGCCGTGGTTCGGACCGAGGCCGGGGTGATATGCACATTATTTTCCAGGTAGCCATTCCCAAGAAACTCACTGAGGAGCAGCAGAAGTTGTTTACTGATTTGGGTGATACGATGGGCAAGGAAGTGGTGCCTCACAGCCGTGGCTTCTGGTCGCAAGTTAAAGACACATTGGGCGATGTGTTAGGCGTCTGATCAGTGTCCAGTTTTTAGTGGTCAGTTTGCAGTCTGTTATTGAACACTGACCACTGAACACTGACCACTGACCACTGAACACTGCAATGTACTGGCTCGAAGTTTCGGTAGTGACGGATGGGGAGGGGGCTGAGGCGGTGGCGGAGGCGCTGCGGCCGTTTGCCTATGACGATGGCGTGGTGCTGGAACAGTGGGGAGATGAATCAGACCCGGACCCGGATGCTTTGGAAACGGCCGTTACCGTCAAAATTTATATCCCCGAAGAGGACGACAACCCGGCGGTGCGCCGTCGTATTGAAGAAATTATTTACCACATGGGCCGGTTGTATCCCCTGCCGGAGCCGTTGTTTCGCCTGCTTAAAGAAGAAGATTGGGCCAATGCCTGGAAAGAAAACTATCACCCTTTTCGCGTAGGCAACAGAATATGGATTCAGCCTAGCTGGATTGAATTGGCGGAGATGGATACGGCCGTGGCTGACGGCCTGCAACCGGATGACATTGTTCTGGTACTTGATCCCGGCATGGCTTTTGGCACAGGCACCCATCCTACGACGCAAATGTGTTTGTTGGCCCTGGAAGAATTGGTGCAGCCGGGGATGCGGGTGCTGGATGTGGGCACAGGTTCCGGTATTCTGGCTATTGCGGCGGCCAAATTGGGGGCTGAAGAATTACTGGGGGTGGATACAGATGCGCAGGCGGTGAAAACGGCCGTCGCCAATGCCATCCAAAACAGCACCAGCCAAATTCAAATCCGGGCCGGGACTTTAGAGTCCGTTTCAGAAAAAGGATGGGATATCGTTGTTGTCAACATTTTGGCGCGAGTGATTATCCCCTTGTTGGAAACGGGCCATTTATTGGACTATGTGGCGGAAAATGGCTATCTGATTTTGAGCGGCATTATTGCAGAACAGGCGGGGGCGGTGGAAACGGCCGTCAAAACTGCCGGGGGGCGTATTGTAAAAACCTTCACCATGGGCGACTGGGTTGCTTTTGTAGTTTCTGTAACTAACAATAACTTGTAGGACGATTTTGCAAATCGCCCTACAAGACGTATACAAAAAAAACCGCAAGGGTATCCCTTGCGGTTTGTTGCACATACTTAAAAAAGCGGGGAAGTGCTTATTTGCTGGGCTGTTTGCTGGCTCGATTGCGCCGGTAACGGTAAGTAATGCGCCCACGGGTTAAATCATAAGGCGTCATTTCCACCCGTACCCGATCTCCCAGCAAAATGCGAATGTAATATTTACGCATTTTGCCTGACAGATAAGCCAACACTAAATGACCATTGTCCAACTCGACCCGAAATTGGGTGTTGGGCAAAAGTTGTATAACAGTTCCCTCGACTTCTAATTTTTCTTTATTTGCCATACGTTTTATTCGGCTTCCTCTTCCGTTTCAATCTCTGTTATTTTAACGGCGGCTTCTTCGATGATTTCTTCCTCTGCGGCTGCGGCCACATCTTCTACGGCCGTTATCTCTTCGGCAGCTTCTTCGAGGATGGCTTCTTCCAAAGCATCGGCCGTTTCTTCTACAACCTCAACTTCAATGGCTGCGTCTTCAATGATGGCCGCTTCTACGTCAGCCGCCACTTCTTCCACAGCAGCCATCTCCGCCAGCGCTTCATCGGCGATAGCTTCTTCCACGGCCGTGGCTGTGTCATCAACTTCTGTCATTTCTACAGCTGCTTCCACAGCTATTTCCGCTTCTACCCCAGCAGCCGCTTCTTCTACGGCAGCTACGTCAGCGGCGGCATTCTCCAGGATGACATCTTCGACAGCTTCCAATTCGGCAATCTCGGCGGCAGCTTCTTCGATGATTTCTTCCTCTGCGATTGCGGCCGCATCTTCAACGGCCGTCATCTCTTCAACGGCTTCTTCAAGGATGGCTTCTTCTTCACCTTCAGCTTCCACCAATTCTAACACGGCTTCTTCAGCGATTTCTTCTTCAATTTCAGCAGCAGTATCTTCAATGGCCGCTACGTCAGCGGCCGCATTTTCCATGATGGCATCTTCAACAGCTTCCAGTTCGGCAATTTCGGTGGCCGCTTCCGCCATGATTACATCTTCAACGATTTCCGCCGTTTCTTCCACCGCGACAATCTCAGCGGTTGCTTCCTCGGCAATCGCTTCTTCAACGTCTTCGGCTGCTACTGCCACGGCCCCGATTTCTTCGAGCGCTTCTTCAGCAATTTCGTCTTCAATGGCTTCCGCCGCGGCTTCAGTTTCAACGACATCGGCCACGGCATCTTCGACAATATCAGTTTCCAGGGCTACGGCCGTTTCTTCCACTTCAGCCACCTCAGCCGTCGCTTCCTCAACAATATCTTCTTCAATGGCTGCGGCCTCTGCTTCTACTTCGGCGATCTCTTCTGCCATCTCTTCAGCGACAACCTCTTCCTCTGCTTCCACAATTTCTTCTTCCAGGCTGTGTTGGGCCATCCACTCAATTTGTTCTTGCGGGCTGACCGCACGTAAGCTCAAACCAATGCGCTGCCGATCCGGATCAATGCTGACCACGCGCAGCAAATGTGTTTCCCCAACGTTGAGGACTTCATGGGGGTCATTGACCTGTACGCGGGCCAATTGAGACACATGCAGCAACCCTTCAATACCCGGTTCCAATTCAGCAAAGGCGCCATATTCTACAATGCGGGTGATCTTGCCTTCAACCAGTTCGTTTTGGGTGTATTTTTCTTCCACACGACTCCAGGGATTTTCCAGGAGACGTTTGCGGCTCAGGCTGATCCGGTGTTCTTTTTTGTCAATGCTCAGAACATAGACCTCAATCTCATCGCCCACTTTTACCACTTCGCGGGGATGATCAATACGATGCCAGGCCAGTTCAGAAATATGAACCAAACCATCAGCCCCGCCCAAATCCACGAAGATGCCAAAATCACGCAGCCCGCTGATGCGCCCGGTGAGAATGTCCCCTTCATGGAGACTTTCCAGCAGTTCTTGCTTGCGGATTTCTTCCCACTCTTTTTGGGCATCCCGTTGGGAGAAGACCAGACGGCGACGACGACGATCCACCTCAATAACTTTGAGCGGTAGTTTTTCGCCGCGCAGTTTTGCCAGTTTTTGCTGGCGCTGCCGGTCACTCAAGCCGCGTGTTAGTTCTGATAGGTGAGAAGCCGGAATGAAGCCGCGCAGCCGGCCGAAAGGCACAATAGCGCCACCTTTGTTATAGCCAATTACCTCACCTTCCATAATTTCGCCGCTTTCCATCAGGGCTTCGGCGTCAATCCAATCCTGGTTTAACTGGGCCAGATGGATGGAGACAACCAGGCTGTCAGGGGCGTCAGCTTCGGTGATATAAACGGGTACTTCGTCGTTTACCTGCAAGGCATCTCGTTCTTCCGGCGACAGCTTGTTAAGGTCTGTCGTGGGTACGATGCCGTCCCGTTTGGTCCCCAAATCCACAATAACGCCTTGGGGCGTCTTGGCTACGATGACACCTTTGCGGATGTCACCGACGCGGGGCTGCTCATAATCATGCTCTAATAGCTCGTCTAAAAAACTGGATTCTTCTTCGTTGGACATACGTATAAATCTCTTCTGATATTGGATTTGCAAACAAAAACTCGACCTTTGTACGAGTTTTTGACGGTACAAGGCCGAGCAAATAATTAGCGCTTATTTTTGTCGTTTACCTTCGAGAATTTGGGGGTTTGCCCCCTAAATTACGTATTTTTGAGCCGCTCTCATAGGAATCCTTTTGACTCTATACGTCCTCTACAGTTTGTAATTGTAAAGCGACCTGTTTAACTAATCACTCAGCCTTCATACCCAGCTTCGAGATTATATCGGTTCGGTATAGGCTTGTCAATTTTTATGACGACTTTTAGGAGGTGAGGGTGTGAGAGGATGAGGGCGTGAGGGGCAAGTGAAAATTGGAAATCCGTCACTCATACGCCAGAGTTTCGCGGACGGAGAGACGGGAGGCGTTCCAGGCGGGCCAGAAGCTGGCCAGGGCGCCAATGATGATGACGGCAACCAGCCAGATGAAGGCGCCTTTGAAGGAAAAGGTGTAGCTGAGGGAACTACGCAGCAGCTCATTCCCTACCACGTTGCTCAGGTAACGGCTGATGGGGATGGCTAACAGGACGGCGAAAAACCAGCTAATCACGCCGACCAATGCCCCTTCTACCATGACGATGCGCTGCACGGCCGTATCCGAAGCCCCTACTGCCCGCATCACGCCAATCTCACGGGTGCGTTCCAGCACGTTAATGCTCATCGTCCCCGTCAGGCCCAATCCGCCCACCAGGGCCACCAGAACGGCCATCACTGCCAGCAGCGTGACTACCAGGCCAAACTGGTACTCAATCGTCCCCCGTACGTCGCTGATTAACCCGGTAGAGTCCACGGCCATTCCGGCTTCTTCCAGATGTTGGCGCAGGCGGATTTCCAGGGCACGTTGGGCGGCGGGGTTGGTGGTGGCGGCGACGATTTCCACGCTGTCGGCCTTGTCTACAAAGCGCAGCAGGCGGGCCAGGTAGGGTTGGTTGACGTAGCCGATGCCGCCGGTCATCACCCCTTGTACCAGCCCTACGACGCGCCATTCCCCTTCACGGCCGTCTACCTCCAACATAATCACATCTCCCACCTGGATGTCCGGTTCATCTTTCAGCACGAGGGAATTGAGGACGATGGTATTGCTGTCGCCCGGTTCCAGCCAACGGCCGTCCAGCAGAGTGGGGTTGATGACGGCCGTATCCGCCGGCGCGCCAATCAGATAAAAACCGTCCCCCTCTTCCCCATCCGGGCGCAGCCGCACCGCCGATGCGCCAATCCAGCTTTCCGCCGCCGCCACGCCGGGAACGGCCAGCACCTGCCGCTGAATTTCTTCCAGCCGGTGCGCCTGCTTGAATTCCACGTCAATGTCGTAGGCAAAGTAAGCCAAGGCGTCGTCCAGCGTCTTCAGCAGCGATTCGTGGACGGTAAGGACGCCGATGAAGATGGCCCCGCCCAGCGTCAGGGTGATGAGGGTGAGGAGCAGGCGGGCTTTGCGGCGGATGGTGTTGCGCAGGGAGATGCGGGTGGGACGGGAGAGTCTCAGGGCGACGGCCGTTAACCAGTTCATCGCCCGGTCAATCAGGCTGCTGCCAAAATGCCCTGCGCCCAAACCCTGTTCGCTTAACGCCTGGTGCACGGTGATGGCCGTGCCCCGCAGCACGGGAACCAGGGCGGCTAATACGGGCACGAGGATGGCTACGGCCGTTTGCAGCAACACTACCTGGGGAATCAGCCGCACGCCATTCAGGTCAAAATTGATAAATCCGGCGATAAAATCAGCCAGCCCATACGCCGCCAATGCCCCCAGCGGCACGGCAATCAGCAAAGACAGCAGGCCGAAAATAAGTACCGAAGCCATGTACAAACCCATTACCTGACTGCTGCGCGCCCCAATGGCCTTCATAATGCCAATCTGTGTGGTGTGCTGGGCCAGCAGGCCGTTGATAATGTTGATCACCAGAAAAGCGCTGGCAAAAAGAGAGAGCAGCCCCAGAATACCCAAAATTGCCAATAGGGGCTGCACCGCCTCGTTGGCCGGATGTTCACCCGGTTCCGGTATCCAGTCACCGTAATACGCATAACCGGCTTTTTCCAGCTTGAGTTTTACCCGGTCAATCACAGCCCGAATTTCTTCTTCGGTCACGTCCTCGCCTTCGATGCGGAGGGGCATCCGGGAGAGTTTGTCGCCGTAGCCTAACCATTCGGCCGTGTCCCGCGTGATGTAACCATTGGGCACGTTAGTAAACTGCACTGGCTGGGTAAACAAATCGTGGGCCACACCGACGATGGTTAGCTGGCGCAAACGGCCGTCCACATCCTCCACCGTAATCATCTCCCCCACCGCCGCATTGACGTAAGGTACAGAAGCCCGTTCCATCAGGATTTCCTGCTCATCCGGCGGCCATTTGCCGCTGATGGAAGCGACGGTTTGCAGCCGCCAATCGGCAAAATCAGCCGGCACGGTCAGGCGGATTTCGCCCAGTTCGTCCCCTTCTTTTTGTAGGGGGATGGTGTGTTCGGCACGGCCGTCTGCCTCCGCCACACCCTCCACGTTGCGGACAATCTCAATCGCTTCTTCGTCAAAGGGACTGATAGAAAGAAAAGCGTGCGCCGGATTTGTTGTGCCATATACCCGCGACAAATCCTCCCGCAGCAAAATCTGCGTCCCCACAATCATGCCCACAGCAAAAACGCGGATGGCAATGGAAAGTACCACCAGCGTCGTCCTTAATTTATTCCCCCAAAGATCGCGCAACACTTTGCGCCAGCGTGGTCGGATCATTTAGTCAAATAGTCGAGTAGTCTGGTAGTCTGGTAGTCTGTCCATCACCTTGTCACCCGGTCACCCGGTCACCTTGTCACCTGGTCAAGTCTCACCGTTTCACTTCATGCACAATTTTCCCATCTGCCAGGGTGATGGCGCGGGTGACGCGGCTGGCCAGATCGTTGTCGTGCGTGACCATGAGTATGGTTTTGCCTTTGTCTACCAGTTCTTCAAACAGATCGTAGATGGATACGGCCGTTTTCGAGTCCAGGTTGCCGGTCGGTTCGTCGGCGGCCAGAATGGACGGGTCGTTCGCCAGGGCGCGGGCGATGGCGACCCGCTGCTGCTGCCCGCCGGACAGTTCCGAAGGCAGCTTGTACGCCTGGTCGGACATGTCTACCAGTTCCAGCAGGTGCAGGGCGCGTTCTTCCCGTTCGTCCGGGTCGTATACGTGGCAAAAGTCCATGGGCAGCATGATGTTTTCCACGCAGGAAAGCATGGGCAGCAGTTGGAAAAACTGGAAGATGACGCCGACATTGCGCCCGCGCCATTCGGCCATAGGACCTTCTTTTAACTCGTGTACGGCCGTCTCCCCAATATACACACCGCCCGACGTAGGCCGGTCAATCCCCGTAATCATGTTAATCAACGTGGATTTGCCGGAGCCGGATTTGCCCACCACGGCCACAAACTCGCCAGGGTCTACCTTCAGCGTCAATCCGTCCAGGGCGATGAAGTCCCCGGCGGGGGTGTGGTACGCTTTGGTCACGTTGTCCACGTCTACCAGGTGGGTGGGTTGGTAGGAGGGGGTACGGCCGTTGCCGCCATCCTCGCCATTTTTTGTGCCAAACAATCGTTTAATCATAATAATTTATACGCCATCCCCGCCATAAAAGTTGCGGTACCCTATTGTAAAGCAAATAATGGTTTTCACAATTTAGATACACTTGAAACTAGAGGGTTTCAAAAAATGAACGACTTGAACCTTGTTTTCATGTTATAATCAAATTGTAATGGATAAGCTTTGGGAAGCATATGATCGTTATGGCAATCGCATCTACTTGGCGACCGAACGATGGAATCATGCGTTGGAAAAACGCCCTTGGCTGGCCGAGTTTTTTGATGATGTGCGGGATACTGTCCGGTACGGCCGTCGTCAACAAGACCCGTTAAATCCGCAAAAATACAAATACTATCGACCGTGCCCGAATTTAGAGCCAGAGTACAATCATATTGTCGTCATTGTCTTGTTCAAAATGAAAATGGGCGATGCAGGACAAATGGTGACAAATAATTATGTTGTCAATGTATGGGCAGTGTATATTTATGGCAAACGGTGATCTTATGGCACAAAAAGAATGGTTTGAATATGATGAAGAAGGGGATGTGCTGGACGTGTATTTTGCCAAAAAACGGCCGTCCTGGACAATTGAACTCACCCCCAACATTATGATTAGCATTGATCGGGAGACGGAAACGGCCGTCAGCCTGACCTTCCTCGATTACACAGAATTAATGCGCCCAACTCCTTGGGGCGCTCGCAGTTTTGCCATAATCGGTTTGGCCGATTTGCCCTTACCGGAGCGAGATATGGTGTTGGCCGTGTTAACTTCCCCGCCTGTTAACCGTTGGTTGGATGTATCATCCGTACAAAATCTGCCGGATTCTCCCTTTGCCGTTGCCCATTTGGAACTGCCACCGGTAGAGGTGCAGGCGCTTGTCCCGTTGGCGGTATAATTGCCCGGAAACGTTAAATTTGTTCCTTCCCAAATTCGTTGTACTCACCCTACTCATGCTTGATCGCCTCAATGATATTCACATTACTGGCCCGCACGGCCGGATACCAGGCGGCCAGCAAAGCCACAATCAACGCAATAAAGAAACTGTAAATCATAGGCACAACCGGCACCTGCGACGAGAGGATAAAGCCCCCCAGCGAGCGCAGTCCCACAACAAACACATTTGCCAGCACCGCGCCAAACAACACGCCAAACAAACCGCCAATCAAACCAATTGTGGCCGCTTCCGCCAGAATCATGCGCCGGATTTGGCGGCGGGTCATCCCCAGACTGCGTAAGCCGCCCAACTCGCGGGTGCGTTCCATCACATTCATCAGCATCGTGTTAATCACCCCCAACGCCGCTACGACGAGACCAATCAACCCCAACACGTCAAACAGACTGAACGCCTGGGCGCTTAAATCCTGGATTTTGGTCTCAAACTCCGCTTTGGTTTGCACGCTGAGATGCTGATTGCCACCAATGCGGTTTTCGATAATGTCTGTCAGCGCAGCTGCGTCCGCATCGGGGGCCAGCTTAACGGCAAAGCTGTTCACCTCGTTCACACCAAAGTAGCGCCGCAAATCTCCCCAGGAGCCGGTGAGATTAGGTGTTTGCCCTGCGCCAAAATCAATGACGACAGCCACAATGGTAAAATCCCGTTCGCCGCGCCGCGTTTGCAGCGTAATGGTGTCGCCCACGTTCAGATTGAACTGATTGGCCGAATCTGCGCTGATAAAAACGTTGTTTCCCTCGGCCAGCAGGCGCAGCGCTTCCGCCTCATCCGGCCCCTCCTGAACGCGCAGCCCGCGCATATCCTGGTAGGTAGCCGGATCAATGGCGACGAAAATAGCGAATTCGTCGTCACCGGCGGCCGTTTGCATTTGAGTCGCTACAAAACTGGTGCGGGTGACGGCTTCTATCCCCGGTAAGGACAGCAGGCGCGCTTCCACATCTGGCTTGATGCGCAGTGGGGATTGGACAAACAGATCGCCGCCCAGTGCGGTACTCATCCATTGATTGATGTCTGTCTCAAAACTCTGCGTTAGGCCGTTGATGCCTACCACCATGCTGATGCCTACCATGAGCGCGGCGACGGTGAGGGCGGTCCGGCCCCGCGCCCGGTTGATGTTGCTGCTGCCCAGCCGCCCTTCGTTGCCAAAGATGAGGATGATGAACGGCCGTATCCCCCGCTCGATCCAGGGCGCAATGACCGGAATGGACAACGTTGCTCCCAACAGCAATATAAAAATCATCACGCTGCCCAAATAAAATGCCGCTTCCGGCCGTAAAGGGACTTTGTAAAATACCAGCAAGGCGGTGAATATCATCAATGGGCCAAACTTGAGGCCGGTACGCACCATGCGCCGGTCGTCCACCTGCCCCTTGACGTGTAACGCCTGCATGGGAGAAATGCGGGCGGCCTGCCAGGCCGGGATAACGGCCGCGATCAACGTAACGAAAATGCCGACGAGGACGGCCGTCACCACATTTTGCGGCGTGGCCACCACCTGATCAATCGGCCGTCCCGTAAAGCCGGACATGGTACTCACCAGCAGCCGCGCCAGAAGTAACCCGGCCCCCACACCGGCAAAAGAGCCTAATACGCCCAGGAATAACGCCTCCGTCAACACCATGCCCATCACTTGCTGCCGTGTCGTGCCCACCGCCCGCAGCATCCCAATTTCCCGCGTCCGTTCTACAATGGTCATGGCAAAGGCGTTGTAAATGAGAAACGACCCCACAAACAGGCTGACCACGCTGAAAAAATCAAGCCCTTGCTGGTAAATTTGCAGGCTGTCCGTCACCTGTTCGCCGCGCGAGGCGGGCAGTTTGACGGCGTAGTCCGGCCCCAGCGCTGCATCCATTGCCTGCCGCAGTTTTTCCAGCATCTCCGTATTGTTGGCGATTTCATCGATCACCACGATTTCGATGTTGTCAATCTGCCCCGCTGCGCCGAACAAATCCTGCACCACGTTGAGGGGCACAATGCCGATGACCCCTTCATTCGCCTGGCCGATCCCCTCCTTGTCAATCAGTCCTACGACGCGAAAAGAGACGATACCGTCCAGCGGTGTGAGGATGGCAAAATCTTCACCCACCTCGACGCCTTTTTCCTCGGCGTACTCGTCCACCAGAAGCATGTTGTAGGTTGTTTCGCCCGGTTTCAGGAGACGGCCGTCTACTAATTGATAATCGTGAATCCCCTCGTCGGCGGCAATGTCTCGCCCCATCAGCCAGAAATTGGTACCGGGCACAATGGCACCGCCGGCACTGTATTGCTCTTCCCAATTGTCCGCTTCATCTGCCGAAACAGTGACGCCCTTGATGCCGGGCGCAGCGGCCGTCACTTCGTCAAAGCGGCGCACCTCGTTCAGAACGGCCTCGTCAAATCGTTCGCCGGAGACAGGCGCTTCCACGATCAGGTCGCTTTGCCCGGCTGTCTCGTCAAAAAAGCGGGTAATGGAATCCAGGGTGCTGTTGTTGGTAGCGTTGACGGCGACCATGGCTGCCACGCCCACAATAATGCCCAGGGCGGTCAGGATGGTGCGCACCCAGCGCGCCCGTAAATTGCGCAGTACCAGGATGAGGGGGGAGTTGATGGTGAAGGGGCCGGATCGGAACATTTTTAGTTTTCAGTACACAGTTTTCAGTGTTCAGTACACAACCAACTGAACACGGAAAACTGAAAACTGGACACTGCTCACATCTCCAATTCCCGCATGACGCGCATGATGGCCCGGATGTCTTCACCGTCGCCGGATTTCTTTTCTACGTTGAGTTGGCGCACGTTACGGCCGTCTTTCAGAAACACCACCCGGTCGGCAAAACTGGCGGCGCGGGCGTCATGCGTCACCATCACAATCGTCTGGCCCAACTCGTCGCAAGAGCGGCGCAGCAGTTCCAGAATAGCTGTGCCCGATTTGGAATCCAGATTACCTGTCGGCTCATCGGCCAGCACAATTTCCGGGTCATTAGCAAAGGCGCGGGCAATGGCTACCCGCTGTTGCTGCCCGCCGCTCATCTGATCCGGCTTGTGTTCCTGGCGATCAGTCAATCCCACCAAATCCAGCAAACCAACTACTTTTTGCTCGTAATCGCGCACCTTGGCCCCGTCAATCAGCAGGGGGAGGGCCACATTTTCAGCGGCCGTCAGCGTGGGAATCAGGTTGTAAAACTGGAAGATAAAGCCTACCTTGCGCCGCCGCACTAGCGTCACCTCGTCATCGGACAGGCGGGTGATGGGCTGTCCTGCCAGGGTGATTTGGCCGTCCGTCGGTTCATCCAGGCCGCCCAGCAGATGCAACAGCGTACTCTTGCCGGAACCGGACGGCCCCATCACGGCCACAAACTCCCCTTTCTGCACGCCAAACTGCACGTCGTCCAGGGCGTTCACGGTCACTTCGCCCATCTGGTATTGTTTTGATATTTCCTTCGCTTCCAGAACTGTCATGTTTTCACTCCTCGTCTGGCAGGTTGCCGGGATAGATACACGGAAGGTACAGATTTGATGGATTTACACGGATTTTTCTTTTATCTGTGCGTCAATTTTGACTTTTCTGACAAGCTGCCAGGAAGAATGATACAAAAACATGGGGAAAAGAGCATTAACGGCTTCGATTTCTTGCCTTGATTCTCATACGACTTGCGCAAAAATGAAGTTAATATTTTTTAGTTTAAGCATGAGGTCAAAAAACACCTTTTTTCGGCCTCGTTTTTCAGATATAAGGGCAGATTGCCTGCCTGCATGGGCCAAAAGCTACGGCCGTCTACCCCCTGACCTTCCTGTTTTGGCCCCCATAATGGATGGCTTTACTGAAAAAAGGTTGATTTTACCGCAGAGGCGCAGAGAACGCAGAGATTTTTCTCTGGGAGACTCTAAATTCTTTGCGCCCTCCGCGTCTCTGCAGTTAGTTTTTTCAGTAGACTCATGGATTGCCACCGTTGTTAATTGGCGAACGCGCTTAAACATATTCTTATCGTATTCGTCAGGTTGTCAGCACCCGATTATAATGCTGCCTTATGCGTAGATTTTTGCATTGGCAACGATGGGTGGTTTTGGTGGCGGCGGTGGGGCTTGTGGTTTCCCTGTGGCCGGCCGCATCCTCTTTGTATGATTTGACGGGGGAGGAGACGCTGGCGGCGCAGGTGCGGGGGATTGGGCATTGGCTGAATACGGCCGTGCGCCCCCAACCGCGTCTGGCTCCGGACACCCCGGTGCAAAATAAAGGCGACGCCATCTTCGGCGTCAACACCTTCCTGCAAAACGAAGTGGAAGAAGTGAAGCGGGAACGCAGCCTGCAACTGGCGCGGCAGGCCGGGTTCCGCTTCATCCGCCAGGAATTTGTCTGGGAAGATATTGAGATTCACGGCAAGGGGAATTTTGAAGACCGGCGGCACGAACCGGCCAAATCCGCCTGGGAGAAGTATGACAACATTGTAGACCTGGCGGAGGCCAACGGGCTGGAAATTATCGCCCGCCTGAGCAACCCGCCGGCCTGGTCGCGGGCTTTGCCTGTGGAGGAGACGGGTGCGCTGGCCCCGCCGGACGATTTTGCCGATTTTGCCGATTTTGCGGCGGCGGTGGCCGAGCGGTACAAGGGGCGCATCCACACTTACCAAATCTGGAACGAACCAAACGGCAATGAGGAGTGGGGCCGCCATCAGCCCGTCAACCCGGAAGAATATACGGAACTGCTCTGCCTGGCCTATGAACGCATCAAGCAGGTCGATCCGGAAACGGTGGTGTTGGCCGGGGCGCTGACGCCGACGGTGGAAATCAGCCCGGCGAATATGAATGACCTCATTTTTCTGGAGCGGATGTACGCGGCCGGTGCGGGGGATTGTTTTGATGTGATGTCGGCCCAGGGGTACGGTTTGTGGTCGGGGGCGCGGGATCAGCGGCTGCGGCCTACCGTCATCAATTACCCGCACAATTTGTACATTCGGGACGTGATGGTGCGGCATGGAGACGCGGCCAAGCCGATCTGGATCAGCGAGATGGGCTGGAATGTTGCCCCGGAAGACGTCTACCCCCGTTTTGGCCGGGTGACGGAGGAACAGCAGGCGCGGTATGCAGTGGAGGCGTATGAGCGGGCGCAGGCGGAATGGCCCTGGGTGGGGGTGAATAATTACTGGTTCCTCAAGCTGGCGTCGGATGCGGCCAAAGATCAGCCGTTTTACTATTTCCGGCTGCTGGAACCGGATTTCAGGCCGCTGCCGGTGTATGGGGCCATCGCGGAATATGCCAACAGCAGCCCGCAGTCGGAAGCGACGCCGGGTTGGGTGTATGTGTGGGGGGGGATACGGCCGTATCTCTTCACCCTCAGCGCCGCCATCCTCTTTTTTGCCCTGCTGCATTGGCTGATGCCCAAAGAAAAAGCGTAATGTCCCCTCATCCCCTCACCCCTCATCCCCCCAAAGGTTGGCGGCTGTTGGTTATTGCCGTCTTGCTGCTGGGATTCGGTCTACGCTTTCATTTGCTAGACGCCCAATCGTTCTGGAATGACGAGGGGAACAGCGCTCGCCTGAGCGAGCGGTCTCTGGAACTGATCATTGAGGGCACGGCCAGCGACATCCATCCGCCGCTTTATTATTTGCTGCTGCACGGCTGGCGGGCGTTGGCAGGGGACAGTGAGTTTGCCCTGCGCGCCTTTTCCGCCTTTGCCGGGGTGTTGGCTGTGCCGGCCGTGATGGCTCTGGGGTTGCTGCTGGGGGGAAAACGGCCGTATCCCGTCGCCCTCATTGCCGGATTGGTTACGGCCGTCAGCCCGCCCCTCATCACCTACAGCCAGGAAACCCGGATGTACGCCTTGCTGAGCTTGCTGGCGGTGTTGTCAACGTTGTTTCTGGCGAAATGGGTATTAGCAGTTTTCAGTTTTCAGTATTCAGTGTTCAGTCGGCAGGCAATCGGTTGGGGCGCGGCGTATGTGTTGTGTGCCGCCGCCGGGTTATACACCCACTACTTCTTCCCCGCCGTCCTCCTTGCCCAAAACTTCATCTTCCTCCTCATCCTCCTCAAATTCACAATTCACAATTCACAATTCACAATTCGCAATTCCCGCCTTCGCACAGGGGGCGAGATGGTGCGGAATAACGTTGTTGCGTCTGCCCACGACCATACCGCGCCATCCCGCCCCTACCCCCCATTCCCTCACCCCTCATCCCCTCACCCTGCCACCCTCGTCACATCCTTCATCGCCCTCCAACTCGCTATCCTTCTCCTCTACCTTCCCTGGCTGCCCATCTTCCTGCAGCAGTTTGGCGCAGACGATTTGAGCGGGCGGGGTGCGCTGTTGCCCTTTTTGCGGGAGGCTGTCTGGTGGCTGGCGTTTGGGCAGACGCTGCCGTTTGTCTGGTGGGGGTTGGCGCTTGTGCTGCTGGCGGTGTTGTTTGGTTTGGTCAACGGCCGTACCCATGCCCTTCCGCCCTTTATTTTCCTCATCGCCCCAATTCTGATGATGTACGCGGCGGGCACAACCGGCCCCGAATTCTTCAAATTCCTCGTCGTCGCCGCGCCCTTCCTGGCCTTGCTTTTGGGGATGGGATTTTCACCGCAGAGACGCAGAGAGCGCAGAGGAAACTCTACCAAAAGAAATCTCCGCGCCCTCCGCGCCTCTGCGGTTTATTTCCTCCCGCTCCTCCTTCTCCTTCTCACCCTCCCCTTTCTCTGGCAGTCGCTGGACAACCTGTACCACAACCCCGCCTACGCCCGCGCCGATTACCGGGGCATGGCCCAGCGCATTCTGGACGAGGGACACACGAATGCGGCCGTTATTCTGGACGCGCCAAATCAGTGGGAAGTGTTTACCTACTATTTCCCGGACGAGAGCGCCGTCTACCCCCTGCCCAAAGGGCGCAGCCGTCCCGACCCGGCGGAGATTGACGCGGCTTTAAGTGAGATTGCGGGGCGATACGGCCGTATCTACGCCATCTTTTGGGGGGAAGCACAGCGCGACCCGGAGCGGTTGGTAGAACGCTGGCTGGACGAAAACGCCTTCAAAGCGGTAGACGAATGGGTGGGGGATGTGCGCTTCGTCATGTATGCCGTGCCCGCCGCTCCGGCCGGGACGATGGAGACGGAAACGAACTGGCAGTTTGGCGACGCCATCACCCTGCAAGGGTACACGGTGGGCGTGGAGGCTGCCCTGCCGGGCGATGTGATTCCGGTGACGCTGTTTTGGCAAACGGCCGTGCCCCTGGACAAGCGTTATAAAATTTTCCTGCATTTGTTGGATGGGAACGGCCGTCCCGCAGCCCAACGAGACAGCGAACCCGGCGGCGGCCTGGCCCTGACCACTACCTGGCCGCCCGGCGAGACCATCGTAGACAATCACGGTCTCTTCCTGCCGTTGGACTTGCCCCCCGGCCGTTACACCCTTACCCTCGGCCTTTACGACATCGCCGATCCGGCCGCCCGTTTGCCCATCCAGACAGAAATGGGGGCGGTGGATGCTGTAGATTTGGCAGTGATTGAAGTGGCAGGAGATTGAGGCGTTAAACCAATTCCACAAAACGGCCGTCTGCCAAATAAATGACCCACTCACAGATGTTGCTCACCCGGTCGGCGGCCCGTTCCAGGTTGTGGTTGGCCCAGCCGATGCGGTCTAGTTCGTCGAATTGAGCGGGATTGGCGACAATGTGCGGGATGATGGCTTTACGTGTCTGGTTAAAGAGCGCGTCTACGACATCATCTTCAGCAGCAATTTGTCGGGCAGCGTTGGCGTCTTTTTGGCTTAAGGCGACATATAAAAAGTAAAATCAGTGAAAATCCATTAAATCCGCGTCATCCGTGGTTCCATCTTTACCCGAACCGTCCTGTAATGTACCGTTCCGTCAACTCATTCTTTGGGTTGGTGAACAAATCTTCCGTTTTGTTGAATTCCACCAGATAACCGGCGCGTTCCTCATTCATGTTGAAGAAGGCTGTGAAATCGGAGGCGCGGGCAGCTTGCTGCATGTTGTGGGTGACGATGATGATCGTGTAATCCTGCTTGAGAATCTGGATCAGGTCTTCGATTTTGAGCGTGGCGACCGGGTCCAGCGCGGACGTGGGTTCGTCCATCAGGATGATGTCCGGCTTGACGGCCAGGGTGCGGGCGATGCACAGGCGCTGCTGCTGCCCGCCGGAGAGGGAAAAGCCGCTCTGATCCAGTTTATCTTTGACTTCATCCCACAAGGCCGCCTGCCGCAGGGAAGATTCTACCAGTTCGTCCATATCTCCCTTGTAGCCGTTGATTTTTGCGCCCCAGGCCACGTTGTCGTAAATGCTTTTGGGGAAGGGGTTGGGCTTTTGGAAGACCATGCCGATGCGGCGGCGGATTTCTACCGGGTCTACGTCGGGCGCGTAGATGTTGGCCCCGTGATAGAGGACTTCCCCTTCCACGCGGGCTGAGGGGATGAGGTCGTTCATCCGGTTGAAGGAGCGCAGAACGGTGCTTTTGCCGCAGCCGGACGGCCCAATCAGGGCGGTGATCTGGCGGGGAGCCACGTTCAGGTTTATATTCTCAACGGCGCGAAAGCTGCCGTAGTAGACGTTCATGTTGTGGGCCTGGATGGCGGTTTGTCCGTTGGTGTTGTTGGTCATGGTTTTGTTTCCATTACATTCTCGTCGAATATTTGTTACGCAGATAGACGGCCGTCGCATTCAAAGCCAGCAGCAGCACCAGCAGCACAATAATGGCGGCGGCGGCGATGTTGCGGAACTCAGCCTGGGGTCGGGCTGTCCATTGGTAAATCTGGATAGGCAGCGTGGTAAATTTGGAAAACGGGCCGGAGGGGTCTACTACAATAAAGGTAGATGCGCCGATAATCACCAGCGGCGCCGTCTCTCCCAAAGCGCGGGAGACGGCCAGAATAGCGCCGGTGAGGATGCCGGGCAGGGCGGCGGGCAGGACGTGATGCCACGTCGTCTGCCACTGCGTCGCCCCCAGGGCCAGACTGGCCTGCCGCAAAGACGTGGGTACAGCCCGGATGGCTTCCTGGGCATTGATGATGATCAGGGGCAAGATGAGCAGCCCCAGGGTGAAGCCGGCGGAGAGAATGGTACGGCCGTTTGCCGATGCCGTACTATCCACCAGACCAAAAAGTGCGCCGCTGGTTATCATCTCCAGCGCCCGCACAAAGATTGCCAGTCCCAACATGCCATAAATAATCGAAGGGACGCCGGCCAGATTGTTGATATTGGTCTGCAAAATCCGGTTCAGCTTATTGTCCGCCGCGTACTCTTCCAGATAAACGGCCGCGCCCACACCCACCGGAAAAGAAAACAAAATGGTGATGGCGATGACCCAAAGCGAACCGAGAATGGCCGTGCGCACCCCGGCCGCTTCCGGCGTGCTGGATTGCGGGTCTGTGATGAAATCTTTTGTCAGCCAGGAGCGGAACTGCAAGCTGCCGTTGGGGTATTTGGCCGCCATTTGGTGCTGGATGGCCGCCCCTTTGAGCAGCGTGTCATAGAGAGGAAACGTCTCGACAACGTCGGGCTGCACCACTTCCTGCAAGACCAGATCGTAAATTTCTGCCTGGGTGCGCGGCGGGGCGGTACAGCCGGACGGCCGTGCCCCTTTTGGCTGGCTGCACGCTTCATTCCAGGCCGTCGGGTTGTCGAAAACCAGCTTGTCCTGGTAAAAACGCTGCTCCCGTTCCAGTGCCCGCCCCCGGCCCACAGAAATGTTGGCCGCCAGGATGCGCACCAGATCGTCCGTGGGCAGCGCGGCCAATTCCTGTTGGATGACTTGTTGGGCAAAGAAGTCTAGCGTGCCGCTGTCTGCGCCGGGGATGTAGCGGTGGATGGGTGCGGCCGGCCAGGCCGGGTTAATTTCCTGCCAGGTTTCCGCTTCGGCGAAGATTTGAGCCAGTTCTGCCTGACTGACGTTATCCAGAAAGGCCAGCGCGGGATTGGCGACAATGGTCAGGGCGTCGGCGGCAATGGGGTATTCCTGGGGGAAACGGCCGTTTTCCCGGCACAGTTCAATTTCGTCCGACTGGATGGGGCGGCTGGCGGCGGCAATATCCGCTTCGCCGCGGCAAAATGCGGCCAGCCCGGCTGTGCTGCCTGCGTTTTCATTACTCACTTCGGCGCGGAAACCGGCTTCTGCGAGCTGCGCCAGCATTTGTTCGGTGAGGGGGTAGAGGGTGGAGCTGCCGCTGATGGTCAGACGGCCGTCAATCCCGTCCGGGTTGATGGCCGGCCATGTGCCGGGGGGAATGGGCAGCGTGGGATTGGCTTGCAGCCAGTTTTGCTGCGCCTGGGCCAGATCAGCTTCGCTGGCGGGCAGGTAGCCGGCCGCTTCCGTTGCCTCGTTGGCATGGGTGATCAGGTAGTTGAGAAAAACGTTGGCCGCCTGGTTTTGGGCCAGAATATCGCCGGTGGTGTAGAGGTAGAGGGGGCGGGTGAGGGGGTATTCCTGGGATACGGCCGTTTCCCGGTCAGGCGTAATCCCATCAACAGCCACCGGTTTTAAGGCGTCCCGGTTTTGTTGGTAGGCGGCCGAGCCAAAAAAGCCAATGCCGTTCGGGTCGCTCGTAATACTTTCTGCCAGCGCCGTGTCATCTGCGCTGGACTGGGTGTTGGGCATGGTTAACAGGCGTTCATTGATTACGTTCAGGGCCAGCCTTTCCGGGTCAATTTTGTTGATAACCACGACGTAGCCAAAGGAATCATTGGCAATGGAAAACATCAAGGCCACCAGAACCACAAGCGCCGTCATCAGCGCCGCCATGAACAAAATACGCCAGATAAAGCCCCGGCGGTGGCGGGCGTCCAGGTTGGGGGTAAATTGTGTGTTGCGCGTCGTATTCATTTGCGTATTGCGTATTGCGTATTGCGTAACAATCCGGTTACGCAATACGCAATACGTTATTCATACACTTCCCGGTAGCGGGCCACAAAACGGCGGGCCACGATGTTCAGAAGCAGGGTCATCACAAACAGCATCAGGCCGATGGCAAAGAGGCTGTTGTAATCAATCGAATCGTAACTCAGGTCGCCGCCGCTTATGCGCACGATGTGGCCGGTCATTGTTTCGGCGGAAAGCAGGGGGTTGAGAACGTAGCTGAACAGGCCGTCTTTGCCCAACTCGAAATTTTTAGGGCCGGAACCGGCGGCAATGGCTACAATCATCGTTTCGCCCACGGCGCGGGAGATGGAGACGACGAAAGCGGCCGTAATACCGGAAAGGGCGGCGGGCACGACGATGCGCAGCGACGTTTCCAGCTTGGTAGCGCCCAGCCCGTAAGCCGCTTCGCGCAGGGCACGGGGAACGGCGTGCAGAGCGTCTTCGCTCATGGAACTGACCAGGGGGATGATGAGGATGCCGACGACAATCCCGGCGGACAGGACGTTGAATATCTGCACGGAATCCACGCCAAAAATGGCGCGAATCAGGGGGGTGACGAAGGTGAGGGCAAAATAGCCAAAGACGACGGTGGGAATCCCGGCCAATATCTCCAGAAGTGGTTTGAGTGTGCCACGCACCCGTTCTGAAGCGTATTCACTCAGGTAAATGGCCGTGGCCAGGCCCAGGGGGAGGGCGACAAACATGGCAATCGTGCTGACCATCAAGGTTGCCAGAAGCAGGGGCCAGATGCCGAATTGGTTCAACTGTGGCGCCCATTTTGTGGTGGTGATGATGGCCAGCGGATTGACGCGGCGGCCCCGGAAAAGTTCGACGCCGGGTTGGTGGGCGACGGCCGTTGTCTCTTGCGCGCCCCGGTCTACCAGAATGATGTTGCCGTCCACACCGGTCACCACCATGATTTCTTCGCCCAGCCGGATGACGTCGCCGGCGCTGATGGCCGCCCCGGAAGCGCCGGTTTCTATCTGCACGGCCGTTTCGTCTACGACGGCCGTAATCCGCTTGTTCGTATTTTCCCACTGCTGCCGCGTAAAAAAGTTAACGGATTCGCTCACCAGGATGAAAACAATCGCCACCGTGGTGAAAATGGATAACATCCCGCAAATGAACAAAGAGGCCTGAATGATCGTTTCGCCCCACCGCCTCTTTTTGCGTAACGTCTGGGGGGTGTCGGCTGTGGTTATTACGGGGGCTGCCTGACTGTGTGCTGCCATATTCTTCTCCCAAGCCAATATCTCACAGAAGAATGGCTCACGAATTATCAAAAATCAGTGTGCCCTTCATCCGTGAGAAAAGTTCCTTCCCACTATCCCAATAGTTTAACCTTATTCAGCCATTGCTTCCAGCCAATTTTTTATGGATTGTGTCAAGTTGTCTTCGCTGGAGGGGAAGTAACCGACGTCGCTGATTTCTTCGTTGACGTAGGTCAGGTAGAAGTTGATGAAGGCGGCTACTTGCGGTTTTTCGGTCAGGATGTTGGGGGCGGAATAGATGTATAACGGCCGGGCCAGGGGGTAACTGCCATTGTCCACACTTGCCTTGTTCGGTTCGACACCGGCAATGGGAACTACTTTCAACTTGCCGGCGTTTTCGCTGTAGTAGGCGTAGCCAAAGTAACCGATGGCATACTCGTCTCCTTCGACGCCCTGTACCAGCACGTTGTCATCTTCGGATAACTGCAAGTTGGCCGCCGAGAGCAGCGGTTCTTCATCTTTGTCGAAAACTTCTTCCACAAAGTAGTCAAACGTGCCGGAATCGGTGCCGGGGCTGAAGCGGATGATCGGTTCGGCCGGCCAGCCATCGCGCACATCCGCCCAGGTTTGGGCGGTGGAAAAGGCCAGAGCCAGTTCTTCCAGGGTCAGGCTGTCTACAAAGTCGTTGTTGGGATTCACCGTGACGGCCAAGGCATCTGTGCCTACCCGGAACTCAATCGGTTCACGGCCCAGGCTGCGGCAGGATTCGACTTCGGAATCCTTAATGGGGCGGCTGGCGTTGGCGATGTCTGTCTCTCCGGCGACGCAGAAGCGTTCAAACCCGGCGCCGGAGCCGATGGAGTCTACGGTGATATTGTCGGTGTACCCTTCCTGGGTGAATCGTTCCGCCATCCGCTCGGACAGGGGAAAGACGGTGGAGGAACCGGCAGTGACGATGTCGCCGCTGACGGTGAGGGGGTCTACGAGGGGAAGTGAGGAAGTGAGGGAGTGAGGGGATGAGGGGGTGGGGCTGGTTACGGCCGTATCCTCTGTTGTGACTGCTTTTGTGACTTCCAGCGCTACCGTTTCCGTGATAAGCTGCGGTTCTTCGGCTGATGAACCACCGCAGGCCGCCAGGGTTACGGCCGTTACCACCATCAAGAGTACCAATAATCTGAATCGCATTTTTCTTTCTCCTTGTTGTAGCGTTAAATTTCAAAATCACGGGTTCACGCAATACATATCGCGTTTTTCATCATGTGAATTTTATCACTATCAGTTTGCGGAGGCAGTAATTATTGGTTAACGTCTGGCAATGGTTTGGTTAAGAGGATGTTAA
>JAJRTP010000638.1 GCA_024278255.1 Chloroflexota bacterium
CCTTTTCCCGAATAGGCCAGCATTTGCCTGGTCAAATCGGCCGCCCGTTCCGCAGCCACGATGGTCTTTTCCACATGTTTTCGGGCCGGGGCATCCGGCGGCATTTTGTATAAAGCGAGAGAGGATTGACTGAGCATAGCTGCCAGCAGGTTGTTGAAATCATGGGCCACACCGCCGGCCAGGATGCCCAGGCTTTCCATTTTCTGCGTGTGCCACAACGCTTCCTGGGTCAGCTTTTGTTCTGTTATATCGCGCACGGTAGCCACAACAGAAATAACGTCGCCCGCTTCATTTTGCACCGGATTGAACGCATATTCAAAATATATGTTCTTTTCTTTGTACGTCATCAAAAACGTATTGTGGATAGTCTGCTTTGTCTGAAACACCTGTTTCAATTTCGTGTGAAAGCGAGCCGGAAAAGAGTGGGGCGCGTCCGCCAGGGTTTTTCCTTGCAACTCATTCTGGGTGAGATCCATAGCGGCTAATGCCGGGGGGCTGGCATAGAGGCATTGTCCTTGCCGGTTAAAAATGAAAAAGTAGGTGGGTGTAGTGGATAGAATGATGTCCAGCATTTGGGTTTGTTGTTCCAATTCGGCCGTGCGTTCGGCTACGTGCTGTTCTAATTTATCGCGATGCTGCTCCAACCGGATGATGCTGTCCCGTAAACGCCGGGTCATGCTATTAAAAGTGAGGGCCAGTTCGCCGATTTCGTCGCGGGATTTGACGGGGGCTTGCACGTTCAGATTGCCCTCTTTTACTTCCTGGGCTGCGGCCGTTAGATTGAGAATGGGGCGGGTCAGGTATCGGGCCGCAAAAAGGCCGCCAATGATGGAAAGTACCGTTACCGCAATAGAAATAAAGATGATAGTGCGCTGTTGGGCCGTGACGAGGGTGAGAGCCGTTTGCCTGTTTTGCCGGGTGACAATGTCCCAGCCTAATTCGCTGATAAGGGGATTGCCGTCAATGGTGGCAATAGGGGCTACACTGGCCAGGTAGCCGACGCCATCAATTTCGATCTCCTCGTAGACCATTGTTTTCAGGTTTTCAATGGTGACTTTGTCCAGGGGAACGGCCGTATCCGTCACCGCGTTGTCATTTCCCGGCAGCAAGAATTGAACCGGGATGATTCCGTCCGGCAGGAGTAAATCCAGGAAAAGGTCGTTTTCTTCCAGAGAAGCAATGTCGAGTAAATTTGCCAGAGGTGTGAGGTCGTAGGTTGTGTGCAAGATGCCGATAATGGTTGTATCGTCTGGAGCGTAAATGGGCACGGCCATTTGCAGGATGAGCGTCTGGCTGCCGGCATCAAACATGGGCCGGCCGATGAAGGGTTGCCCACGGCCGTCATTATAGGTTTCTTGCCACCAAGTCTGGTCTGCGACGTAATAATCTTCGATTAGATCGGTGGCGGCTACCAGGGCGCCGTACTGATCGGTAAGGAAAATCTCTTGATGGGCGGGAAAACGTTCCCGAAATACTTCCAGTTCATCGGCGGCCGTGTTGGTGAGGATAATTTGGGCCAGGCGGTCTGTTTCTACTACATCTTGCCAGGCGGCCTCATTGGCGGCAATTTTGCTTAAGACCATTTCCGGGTTATCCGGGTAAAGGGCGTTCGCCAGTTTGGTTTTGTTGCGCAGTATCTCATTCAGGCTCAGTGATTCCAGAAGATTTATTTGATGTTGCAGTAAGCCGCCTACGGCAATGCCCTGACTGTTGGCTAAGTTTTTCAGGTCTGTACCGACAGCATCGGTGAGGGTTTTGCTGGTAGTATAGTTGAGGGCCAGGGCGACGGCCGTTACGGTGGACAGGCTGATGATGAGGAATGTAAAGATGAGTTTGGTGCGCAAGCTAAAACGGCCGATCTGCCAGTTGATTTTGTGGCGGAAACTACTGGTGGTCATTAAGTGTCCTTGAATAGTAGGTTACAGGAAACCTGGGAATGGCATGTGTGCCTGCCTGGATTAAGGCTTGATTGCTGGCTGTTATAGGCTCCCTTGACGCTAAAATAAATGTTGCCTGATTTTATTGCGTTTGCAGATATGTTTCAATAGCTTCCCGGTCATCCCGCGAGTAAAAGGCTGTGGGCACATGGTTGTAACCGGCATCCTGACCCGTGTTCACGGCATCAAGGGCGGCCTGGACGGCCAGATTCCCCATCAGGCGGGGAGATTGCGCGCCAACAGCCTGCAAGATGTTGTCTTCAGCCAGAAGCATTTGGGCCAGTTGCGGGCTGATGTCAATGCCAAAGACAAACAGTTCGCCAGCCTGATTTTGGCGGCGGACGGCATTGACGGCCCCGATAGTACCGCCCTCATTTTCGGCCCAGAGGATGTTGACCTGGGGATAGTTTTGCAGGATGGTCTCGCCTACGGCCGTGGCCGGTTCAGCCAGATACCCCTCGATATTGACCTCTTCAGACCAGGCGACGCCGTTGTCGGCTAATGCCTGGCGAAAGCCGGCTTCCCGCCGGTCGCAGCAGCTTAAGATGCCCACGTGCAGTTCATCTATTTCCTGTTCTGCCAACCAACCAGCCAGATATTCCCCCACCTGGTAGCCCAAATCGTACTGATCCGTTTCAAAAACGGCGGAAACATATTTATCTGTGGCTTCTTCGGTAAAACAGCCGTTGAAACAAATAATTTTTATGCCTGCTTCGTAAGCCTTTTGTATGGCGTCTACAGAGCCGTCCTCCACGCGCGGCGAGATAATAATGGCGTCTACCCCTTGCTCTGTAAATTCTTCAATCCATTGCGTTTCCAAATCTACATCATGTTCGTGGAAACGGAATAAAATGTCGGCTCCGGCGGCCTCGGCGGTCTCTTCCATGCCCAGGGCGACGGTCTCAAAGAAATTGTCGTTTTGAAAAAGGATAGCGCCGATGACTATGTTGTCTTGGACGGCCGTTGGTGTGGCAGGCAGCGGCGCAGGTTCTGTCTGGTCGGGAGTGGCTGCTGCCGGAGTGATGGGCGGGTCTGGCTGCGTTGCCGTGCAGGCGACTAAAAGGATGTTCAGGCTGATGAGGAGAACGGCCGTCCAACGAATAGGTAAAATCATAAATGCTGCCCCTGAGCAGGTTTGTTGGTCTGGCACACTGCAACCAACTTCCCCCAAATATGGCGATGAAGCTTTGTTTTCCTACGCAAGTGTATGAGGTAACTATAACTGGTGCAAGAGCAATTTTGGCAGGGTGGTCTGTGGTTTTTTCCTGAAGTCGAAATAACCATATAGGTATGATCAATCTAACCGCAAAGAAGCAAAGAGCGCAGAGGTTTTTCTGGCAGAGTTCTTTGCGTCGTTCAGGAATCTTTGCGTCCTCTGCGCCTTTGCGGTTTGTTTTTTTTTACCAGACCTGAATAGTTTGACAATGTTAGATTTAAGGGCTGAGAGCTTTTCTCAGCCGAGATTTACGAGAACGAGTTCGATTATCAAGATGTTTGACAATTAACTCGGCCGCTTGTTGCGGTGACAACTGTGGCAAAGGCATA
>JAJRTP010000639.1 GCA_024278255.1 Chloroflexota bacterium
CAAGCGGCCGAGTTAATTGTCAAACATCTTGATAATCGAACTCGTTCTCGTAAATCTCGGCTGAGAAAAGCTCTCAGCCCTTAAATCTAACATTGTCAAACTACTCAGGTTCATTTTTTATCAACATTTTGAGTTCGGACTCAGAAATTTCTGAGCGTGGCACGAGGTGATAATGTTTTTCTTGCACAACATTCAACTTTAAAATGTTGTTTTCTTCACGTACTGCCAATTCTAAAATTGCCACTTTGTTTTCGTTAGTGAATTGGAGGGCAATTGGTTTGCATACGGCCGTTGGGTATCGTTCCTGGCACAAAGCTATATCTTGCATGACTTGCGCTATACCAAATTGATCGCCCGGTGATTTCGCCTGGCAGGGAAGGATAAAATGTGTACCGCGTTTATTGACGCCCACGTAAATCTCATCAATTTCAACCTGCCCGATGCGGCTTACGGTGGTGCGAAGATGATTTTGCACGGAATAACAGGTTAAGCCCGTAAAAATATCTACAAGTCGATTGTAACGAACACGGGTCAGGAGCGCTTGCTCGTCGGTTCCAGACGCATAAAGTCGTACTATTTCCGGGGTCGCATCAGGCACTTTTACCGGATAGGAATGTGAACTTGGTTTGATTTTACCCGGAGACGCCAGACGAAAAGCATATTTGCCAATTCCTGTCCCCACAATAATCCATTCACTGTTTTGCGGCGCTGTGGTCTGGATAGCTTCGGGCAGGTTGCGCCGAAACCGAAACGAATAGGGAATATCGCCCAGATTTTTTATGCGGGCAAAGCCTAACTCACTTGAGGCCAGCGCCAATTCATCACGAGTAAACGGTACGACAACGTCAGCTTCACGATAATTGTTGAAAAATATCCATTCAATGATTTGTTCGTATTTGCTCATGGACTTTTTTGGTTGGAGCAACTCACTTTTTGTGACCCGGCCAGCGCAAAACCACAACCTCTTCCCGTAATTCGCTTTTAGTGGCGGTGGAGAATCGGGTTCTGAACAGGTCTATACGTTCTACTTGATACCCGATTTCTTCGGCAATTTCGGCGAGCAGGCTGCCTGTCTGAATCAGCACCCGCAAATAAGATGCTTGATCGCCTACGACGTAAGCCAGTTTTGCGCCGGGCCGCAGGGCATTGGTTAGCTCTGTTAAATGTTTTGCCATGCCGCCAAAATACAATTTAACCACGCGGGGATACAATTTTTCAAAGCCGGAAGTTTTTCCCAGTTCGATTCTTCGCTTCTCAATTTTGTGGGCTATTTCCTGAATTTTTTGATTGTCTTTAATCCAGATGTCGTCGTCATCCATTTTGTAAACGCCGCGAGTATTCGATCTTAACAATCGTTTTTTGTGGGTTCTCAATTGTCCCATATCGGTAAAAAATCCCAGGATAACGGATTCCAGGCGCGTTGTGCGTGTGTAATCTTTTTCATTGGGATAGGGCGGGGAGGTAATTACGGCGTCAATGGCGTTGGGCGGAATGATGTTTTGCATATGTCGCGCATCTGCGTGAAACAGTTTAACCGGAGGAAAATTGTTTTCTCGTATGCCCTGTAAATCGCGCAGCATTTTTTTTACTTCGTGGTTCCACAAGGCCACGACAGGCGCGTCCCTTTTCACGTTACCTACGCCTACTTCCGGGCCAAATCTGAGGTTGCCGATATTTGTTACCAGGGCATTGCCCAAAGCCAGCAGGCAGTATTTGTAAGCGGCAGAGGTTTTGTGTTTTTTTATTTGTTCCAGCAAAACCAGGGATTTGTGCAGGGGCAAAGGGCTTATGGAGTTTTTGATCAAGGCGCGTGCAGCCTGGGCATCCAGGGTTTTTAATTTGGCGCGGGGATCGCAGGTTAATGATTTGTCGTCTATTCCTTGATGCAGCAGCGTTGTGTAAGTTGCCTGGGTAATCGTTTCCGCGATGCTTTTTAATTCGGCAATGTTCACACTCCAGTCAACTTTAACAGTGGAGGCAAAATGTGGAAATGGATTGGCTTCGATGCCAACAGCGGGTATCCGGTTTAGTTTGGCCTCAACAATGGTTGTTCCCGTGCCGCAAAACGGGTCTAAAATCGTACTGTTTTCGTTCAGACCGAAATCATTTATGTAGTCTCGTACGAGATGGGGAGGGTAGGACAAGACGAACCGGTACCAGTTGTGGAATGCTTTATCTGTGGCATCGAGTGTGTTGTCATTCCGGGTCACTGCGCTAATGGTTGGAGGCATTGACGCAGGTTTGACTGGCGTGAAAAAAGAAAAACTGTTTTGGACGTATTCGGCCATAATTTTTGCCAGATTGATTCTAAGAGAAGGTCTGCATCCTGCGGCAAATTATACAGCAAAACCGGCAGTAGGTCATATGTTCGGTTTGCCGGGAATCAACCGGCCGTCAACCATCGATTACTGTCCACCGGCCACATCCTGGGCGCAGCGGAAGCCGAGGTCTACGTCGAAGTAGGAGATGGTTTTGTTGTAACGACGACTGGTTGTGTAGAAGCTGCCGTCTTCGTTGTCGAAGCTGCCGCCGCGGTAGACGCGGTTGCCGGGAGCATCACTAACCGGGTTTTCGGCCGGGGAGTTGGCGTAAAAGGTGAGGCCATAGGTGTCCTGCACCCATTCGTTGACGTTACCGGCCATGTTGAAGATGCCAAAGGGGCTGGCGCCGTCGGGATATTCGTCTACCGGTTGGGTATCAGGGGCGGTGGCGGCGCTGAGATCGGGATCGAACTGGTTGCCCCAGGGCCAGGTAAAGTTGTCGGGGCCGCTGGCGGCGTATTCCCATTCAGCTTCGGTGGGCAGGCGTTTACCGGCCCACTCGCAGTAGGCGGCGGCATGGGTCCAGCGGACGCCGATGACGGGATAATTGTCGAAGATGGGGCTGTTGAGGTAGTTTAGCCGGGTAGCCGATCGGACCAGAACAGGGGCGTTGCAGCCGCCGTCGGTCATGCAGGCCCGGTAATCGGCGTTGCTCACTTCATATAAATCGAGGAAGAAGGCATCCAGCGTGACTTCGTGTTCCGGTTGTTCGTCGGGCTGTCCGTCGGATGATCCCATGAGGAAGCTGCCGGCAGGGATGAGGGCCATGTTTTCGGGGGCTTCGATGATGGGAGTGAGGGTGGGCACGGCCGTTGCTTCTTCCGCAGTAGGCTCCGGTGTGGGTTCAGGAATGTCGATGGCTGTTTCTTCCGTGGGTTCGGGGGTGACGGCCGTTTCCGGGACGGTGGTTGGGGGAATTTGGGCTACGGCCGTTTCCGGCAGCGCCGGTATTTTTTGCGCCAGGAAATCATCATAGTGTACGTGAGCCCGTTCCTCATCCAGCGTCTGCACAAAAAAGCCGATTTCCCCATTGCTGTAACTGGAGTCAGTGAGCTGCGTGATCAGTTCCCCATTGATGTAAAAGAAAAGCGTGTTACCGCTCAAATCGGCACGCAGGAGATCCGGGGCGTCGGCCGAATTTTGCAGCGTGGTTATTTCCCCTTCGGCCAGCGTTTCCAGGCCGTCAGGTGATGATTTGAAAATGGCCCAGGTGTTGGTGCGGGGCGAGACGGTGAAAGCGTAATAGCTGTCGCCATTGCGCCGCGCGGCCAGCCCGTAGCGGAAGTTGCCGTCAGGTGTGTCGGTGCTGTCTACAAAGACGTTAGCTTCCAGACTGACATCGGAAACGCTGCTATCTCGGAAGGCGGTGGCAATTTGGTCGAAGCGGGCAGCCTGCACATGGTAATAATCCGGGGGATGATAGCCAGTCTTAATGGCATCCGTTTCCGCAACCGGCCAGCCGCTGGTTTCGTCCGTAAAATCGTCCTGAAGGATGATATTGGGGTCGGCCACTTCTTCCACTTCATCGGCGGCGCAGCGGAAGCCGGTGGTGTTGACCATGGAGGGCGCTGTGGGGTCGCCTTGCAGCCGGTAGGTCAAGTCCTTGAAGAAATTGTAGGAGCCGCCGCGGGCTACCTGTTCGCCGGGGGCTGGATCGACGTAAGGTTCGTCTACCCATTCCCAGACGTTGTTGCTCATGTCGTAGAGGCCGAAGGGGGAGCGGTTGGCGGGCTGGGAGGCGACGGGATAGGTGTCGTCAGTGGGCAGGGAGACGGCGTTGGGATCATTGCCCCAGGGGTAAAGCAGGCCGAGGCTGCCACGGGCGGCTACTTCCCATTCGGCTTCGGTGGGCAGGCGTTTACCGGCCCATTGGCAGTAATCCTGGGCCACAGCCCAACTGCCGCCGTGGACAGGGTTGGGGTCGGCGTCGGATGGCGGGCCTTCGTTGCCCCAGTGGCTGGGCGGTTCGGTACCGGTGTCGGCGATGTATTGGGCGAATTGGGCGTTGGTGACTTCGGTGCGATCTAACCAGAAGCCGGCCAGCTCTACTTGTTGGGTGGGGGCGTAGTTGGCGCCGCCGTTGTCGCTGCCCACAGTGTAGGTGCCTTCGGGGATGAAGACCATGTTTTCGGAGGTGGGCAGGGACCCGCCGGTAAAGTTCTGGTAGAGGAAGTAGCCGCCGGCCGCCAGCAGGAGGATGGCGATGAGGGCGATGACGGCGTACAGGGGGGTTTTGCTGTGTTTTTGGCTGGTTTCTGCGGGAGGGGATACGGCCGTAGGCGGGGGGATGACGGCCGTTTCCGGTACAGCTTGCTTCTCTTCAACTTGCGTGGGTGGCGGCGCTGCCTCAGATGGTTCTGGTTCTGATTCTGTAACCGGCGGGGGCGGGGTAGCTAATATCTGGGTAGTCTCGGCCGGCGAGACCAGTGTTTGCTCCAGTTCGCGCAGGGCCAGGGCCAGTTCTGTAGCTGAGTTGTAACGGTCATCCGGGTTTTTAGCCAGGGCCTTTTCCATGATGGCATTGTAGCTGGACGGTAGATTGGTGTTGAAAAGGCGTACATCCGGGACGGGATCATTGACGTGCTTCATCATTACCGTGATGGCCGATTTACCTTCATAGGGCGCCCGGCCGGCGGCCATCTCATAAAGCATGATGCCCAGGGAATAAATGTCGGCCCGGTGGTCTGTTTTCTCACTCAGGACTTGTTCCGGAGCCATGTACTGGGCGGTGCCCATGGTGGCGCCGGTAGCCGTATGTACATAACTGTCGCCCACGATTTTGGCGATGCCGAAGTCTAGCAGGATGGGCTGACTCAAAAGATTGATAATGACGTTAGATGGTTTCAGGTCGCGGTGAATCGTGCCCCGCTCGTGGGCGTAGGCTACAGCATCACACAAAGGCATCATAATTTCGATGACGTCGGTCAGAGGCATCCGCAAGTCAGCTTTCCGCAGGTCCTGTAATTTTTGATCGAGGGGCTGACCGGGAATGTATTCAAAGACGATGTAAAAAGTGTCCCCTTCGTGGTTGAAGTCATGCACTTGCATGATGTTGGGATGGCGCAGTTTGGCGACGGCCGCGGCTTCCTGCTCAAAACGCCGCACAAATTCCGGGTTTTCGGACAGGTGGGGATGGATGATTTTGACGGCGACGGTGCGTTGCAGGTTGGGGTCTTCTGCCTTGTAGACAGAAGACATACCGCCCCGACCCAGCAGGTCGTCAATTTTGTAACGTCCGCCAATAGTGCGGCCTGTCCATGTTGGTGCTTGACTCATGTTGTGCCTCTTATAATGCTTATTCGTTGTGTGACGCAAGATTGTTGTTGAATCTAATGATATTATGGCATAGTTTACGAGTTGTTTCCAGCATTATAGACCAGATGAAGGGGAAACGTTATCAAATTGGCGTGAAGACGTGGCGCGTGAAAGTGTATTGTTGGCGAACAGGCCGCATCTCCACGTATCATGGGCAAAACCGGAGAGTTTCGGTACACTGGGTTGGGGAAATCTGGCCTTTGAGTAGTGTTATGGATGAACGAGAACGACATAACCGGCAGGTGATGCTGCTGCGGGTGAAGCGATATTGGCTTGTAGGTGTCTTGCAGGAATCGCTGCATGGGGCGGAGTTGATTGATCTTTCGATGGCCTACCGGACGACGGCCGTAGCCAGCCGCAATGCTCCCGAATGGCAAAATATTCCTGGTCTGGATGGAGCGGCTTTTGAGCAGCCTTTGCCCATTGGCACCCAAATCCCCCAGGTATATGAGCAGGCCCAGGGCACGCTGCTGATCATGGGAGAGCCGGGCGCGGGGAAGACGACGACGTTGCTGCAACTGGTCAGCGATTTGCTGCACCGGGCGGAAGTGGATGAAAATCATCCCATCCCCGTGGTGTTTAGTCTGGCAAGCTGGCACAACCATGTGGGGATTGGCGCCTGGATGGTGAATGAATTGGCGAACCGGTATGAAGTGCCGGCCTGGTTGGGGGAGGAGTGGCTGCATAACGGCCGTTTACTCCCCCTGCTGGATGGATTGGATGAAGTAGACCAAAATGTACGAATTGAGTGTGCCCAGGCAATCAATGGATTCCGCCGGAAATATATCAGTATGCCTACAGTGGTCACTTGTCGCACGCAGGATTACAAGGCGCTGGCGACGCGGCTGAAGCTGGATGAGGCGGTAGTCTTGCAGCCGCTTACCGGGGCGCAGATTGACCAGTATTTAGCCAGTATGGGCAGCCGTCTGGCCGGGCTGCGGGCGGCCATCCAGTCTGATGCCACGCTGCGGGAACTGGCCGAGTCTCCCTTGATGTTGAGCATTATGACGCTGGCCTACTACCGGATGCCCCAGGCGGCGGCCATTGCCTTGGGCGGCCGGGAGGAGGGGCGCACCTTCCTTTTTGATACGTATGTGGAACGGATGACGCGCTACCGGGGCGGTGAGGAGTTGTACGACCCGCAGGATTCGATTCGTTGGCTGGCCTGGCTGGCCCGGCAGATGTCCAAGTTTAATCAGACGATGTTTTTTCTGGAGAATATGCAGCCGAACTGGCTGCCGCGCCCGGCAGAGCGGATTTTTGTGGAGAAGCTGCGTTTTACGATTGGCGGCTGGTTTTTGGGGCTGGGACTGCTGGCCGGGTTGTGGGGCTGGCTGCTGGCGGGTTGGCCGGGTTTGATGATGGGGATTGTGATGGGGGTGGTTACGGCCGTCCTGTCCACATTCTTCCGCACTTTACTCTGGCACACCCGCGTCAACTGGCATCGCATTGAAACGGTAGAGACGTTAAGCTGGTCATGGCCCTGGGCCTGGCTGGGTGGGGCGCTGGGGACTATCGGCGGCTTTGTGTTGGGCGGATTGGGCAGTGCGCTGGCCGGTGGGTTTTCTGTGCCCTGGGTGTTTTATGGCGGGGTTTTGGGCGGCGTCAGTCAGGTATTGGAGCAGGCGCTTGTGCGGGAGGAGATGAAGCTGCGCACGACGCCGGGGCAGGGGATTGCCCGTTCCCGCCAGAATGGGCGGCGGGCGGGGTTGGTGACGGGTGGGGTTACGGCCGTAATCCTGCTCATTGTCACCGGTCTCATAACCTTGTTCCATTTTGACTTTCCCTTGCAGTTGGCTGGTCCTTTCATTTTGTGGGCGGTCATCTGGCTGGCTTCATCGGCCGGGTTGATTTTTGGCGGATTGGCAGCATGGCAGCACGGCCGTTTGCTGTGCCAATTAGCCGATAATGGCGACGTGCCGCCAGGTGATTACATACAGTTCCTGGATTATGCGGCGGAGCGAAATTTACTGCGTAAGGTGGGGGGCGGCTATATGTTTGCTCACGCCTTACTATTGGACTATTTTCAAAACAAGGCAGATTGATCGGCGGCAGGGGGATTACCGATCTGTGAAAACTGCCCTGTGCCGGTAGCCGCGCCCCTTAAAATGTGGTAGTTTTCCAGCCTATGGCTATTTCTCAAGAGCAAATTATTTTCGTTATCGCTTTCATCGTCATTGCCCTCGCTTCGTGGCGCATTGGCGAATTTTTGACCCGCTTCAAACTGCCTCTCATCAGCGGTTATCTCTTCGCCGGTATTGCCGTTGGCCCCTTTGGCTTAAATTTGATAACTGAGGAATCACTGGGCAGTTTGCGGGTGATTGACGAGTTGTCTTTGGCGGTAATCGCTTTTGCGGCAGGTAGTGAGTTGTATTTGAAGGAACTGCGCCACGCGCGGAAAAATATCGCCTGGGTCACGGCAGGAAATTTGATCGTCATTCCCGTTTTGGGTGGCATAGCTGTCTTTCTGTTAACCAGCTACATTCCCTTTCTGGCCGATTTGCCACTGTCGGTGCGGGTGGCGGCAGCGGTGTTGGTTGGCCCGATTATGGTAGCCCGGTCGCCTTCCTCTGTGATCGCTATTGTCAATGAACTGCGGGCCAAAGGGCCATTTACGCAAACGGTTGTGGGCGTGACAATGGTGATTGACGTGCTGGTTATCCTTCTCTTTGCCCTCAGTACGGAGATTGCCGATGCTTTGATGAGCGATGTGAGCATTAGTTTGACGTTTGTGGGGCTGCTGTTACTTGAGTTGACGCTCTCGCTTCTGCTGGGGGTGCTGACAGGGAAATTGTTGCAACTGATCCTGTCCCGCAACGTTAACCGGCTCATTAAAACAGCGTTTATTCTTGTGCTGGGGTTGGGCATATTTGTCATGTCAACGGCCGTGCGCAACTTTACACACGATCAATTCCCTGTCGAACTGCTGCTGGAACCGCTGCTTATCTGCCTGATTGGCAGCTTTTACGTGATCAATTACACAGCATATCGTCCAGAGTTCCTGCAAATCCTGCATGACGTGTCGCCAGCTATCTACGTCATTTTCTTTACGCTCACCGGTGCATCGCTGCAATTGGATGTGCTGGCGCAATCGTGGATGATTGCTTTAGCCTTGTTCCTGGTACGAATGGTGGGGATTTTTATGGGTTCTTTCTCTGGCGGTGTGATAGCTGGGGCGCCCATGAAGCAAAATCGGGTAAGTTGGATGGCTTATATGACGCAGGCTGGCGTAGGACTGGGGCTGGCGAAAGAAATCGGTATTGAATTTCCCCTTCTGGGATCAGATTTTGCCACGATGATTATTGCCATGATTGTCTTTAGCCAATTTGTGGGGCCGCCCTTGTTTAAGTGGGCTGTGAATCACGTGGGCGAATCCCATACGCGGGCCCAGCCGGCCGGGTTTGACGGCATACGGGACGCGCTGATTTTTGGTATTAAACCGCAATCGCTGCAATTGGCCCGGCAGTTACAAGCACATGATTGGCAGGTAAAATTAATTTGCCGTCGCTCTGATGAACTGGATGGCTTGGATATGGTGAATCTGGATTGCC
>JAJRTP010000640.1 GCA_024278255.1 Chloroflexota bacterium
AAGCTGATACGCGCCCTGCTGCACACCAACAACGTAGACCACTGCGCCCGCCTCTGTCACGCCGGTTCCGTCACCGGCTTGCAGCTTTCCCTCGGCTCCAGCGCCATGTCCAACTCCATCGCCGAAATGGAAAACCTGGACACCTTCATCGTCACCGGCTCCAACACAGCCGAAACCCATCCCGTCATCGCCAACTTCCTCAAACGGGCTGTGCGGGAAAACGGCGCTACGCTCATCGTCATTGATCCCCGCCAGATCGAGATGATCGATTTTTCTACGCTCTGGCTGCGCCAACATCCGGGAACAGACGTAGCCGTATTCCAGGCCATGGCCCACGTCATCGTGAAGGAAGGATTGTACGACGACGAATTTATTGCCCAGCGCACCGAAGGGTTTAACGATTACCTGGAATCGCTGGAAAAATACACGCCGGAATGGGCCGAATCGGTCAGCGGCGTGCCGGCCGACAGCCTCCGCGAAGCCGCCCGTCTGTACGCCAAAGCCAATCGCGCCGCCATCTACTGGGGGATGGGCATCAGCCAAAGCACCCACGGTACAGACAACACCCTCAGCCTGGTCAACCTGGCCCTGATGTGCGGCCATGTAGGCAAGGCGGGCACAGGGCTGAACCCATTGCGCGGCCAAAACAACGTGCAAGGCTGCTCCGACAGCGGCGGTTTGCCCAACGTCTTTACCGCTTACCAAAGTGTCAGCGCACCGGAGACCAAAGGTAAATTTGAAGATTACTGGGGCGTAGAACTCAATCCCAACGTCGGGCTGACGGCCACTGAAATGGTTAGCGGTATTCTGGACGGCTTCGTGCGCGGTATGTTCATCATGGGCGAAAACCCGATGATCAGCGAACCGGACCAAAACCACACACGGCACGCGCTGGAACAACTGGAATTCCTGGTCTGCCAGGACATCTTCATCAACGAAACGGGGGAAATGGCAGATGTCATTTTGCCGGCCGTCAGCTTTGCGGAGAAGGATGGCACGTTCACCAACAGCGACCGGCGGGTGCAGCGCGTGCGCAAAGCGGTAGAACCTGTAGGCCATTCGCGGGCGGATTGGGATATTCTGGCAGATTTGGGGCGGCGCATTGAGCAGCGTTTGGGCTTGCAGATGGCACATGGCTTTACGTATGATCATCCCCGTGAAATCTGGGAGGAAATGCGGCAGATAACGCCTGATTTCTACGGCATCACTTATAAGCGGCTGGAGCGGGAAGGGGGCGTCCATTGGCCCTGCCCCAGCCTGGATCATCCGGGCACGCCGTTCCTTTTTGCAGACAGTTTCCCGCGCGGCCGGGGCAAGTTCTGGGAAGTGGAATTTGGCACGGAATCAGAGCAGCCGGATGCGGCGTATCCTTTCAATCTGAGTACGGGGCGGGTGCTGTACCATTGGCACGGCAGCACGATGTCCGGCCGCTCGAAGCTGGAGGATATTTTCCCGGAAGCGGTTTGTGAGATGAGTCCGGCGGATGCCAAAGAGCTGGGCCTGGTAACTGGCGATTGGGTGGAAGTGCGTTCCCGGCGCGGGGCTATCAAGACGCGGGTTTTGGTGACGGAAAGGTCGCCCCAAGGGACAATTTTTATTCCGTTCCACTTTGCGGAGGCAGCGGCAAATTTGCTGACGGCCGTCCAGCTGGACCGCCGCGCCAAGATACCGGATTACAAGAATACGGCCGTAGCCATCCAGAAAACCACCCCTCCCGAAAATTGGGATGAAGGGTATAATATCATGTTGACAGACCGGGGCGCTATCAAAGACCCGGTGCAAATTCATTAGACAGATTAAGCAAAAGGAGTAAACAAATTATGACCACACGAACAGCCAATGCCATCTGGCAAGGCACATTAAAAGACGGTAATGGCGTGATGAAAGTCGGCAGCGGCCTGATTGAAGGGCCGTTCACCTTTGCTTCCCGCTTTGAGACCGGCGAAGGGACGAACCCGGAAGAACTGATTGGCGCGGCTCAGGCCGGCTGTTTTTCCATGTTCCTCTCCGCCCTCCTCAGCAATAACGGGTACACGCCGGACACCATCAGCACTACCGCGGCCGTCACCCTGGGCAGTGATGATACCGGGCCGCTGATCACCCTGATCGAACTGGAAACCGAAGCTGTTGTTCCCGGCCTGAGCGAAGAAGAGTTTCAGGAACTGGTCGCCACAGCCAAAGCCAACTGCCCCATCTCGCGGGCACTGGCGGCCACGGAAAGCGTCATGAAAAGCGCCGTATTGAAGGGATAATTGTTAGATGAGGCAGCGATTTTTGCTTGCGAATGCCCTTCGCTTGTGCTAATATCCTGCCGTCTTTGGGGTGTCGCCAAGTGGTAAGGCAGCGGACTTTGAATCCGCCATCCCAGGTTCAAATCCTGGCACCCCAGCTGGAGAGGTCATATGGGTAATATGGCCTCTTTTTGTTTTCTGACCGCTTGTCAACCGAATTTGCAGGGATGAAAGTAATGGACACACGGATTTGCAACCATTGTGGCGAAACAAAACCCCTTGAGGAATTTAACTGGCGATGGAAAAACAGAGGAGAGCGGCAAAGAACTTGTCGCTCCTGTCAAAACAAGCAAAAAAGCAATTGGTATCAGCGAAATAAAGAAACTCACAAATCAAAAGTCTACAAAAACAAACTCAAAAACATTGAAGCAGCTCGTGAATACGTCTGGAATCATCTGTCCTTGCATCCGTGTCAGGAATGCGGAGAAAGCGATCCCGCTGTTCTCGAATTTGACCACGTTAGAGGAAGGAAAAAAGCAGAAGTTACAAAACTAATGCGGGATGGCTATTCAATTGATATAATTCAAAAAGAAATTGCTAAATGTGTCGTTCTTTGTGCCAATTGCCATAAAAAGAAAACTTATAAAAATTCATGGAGAGGTAAACGATGACTTTAGCTATCGTGTTACTAGCAGCCGGTAAAGGTACACGCATGCATTCCAAAAAGCAGAAGATTTTGCATGAGGTGGGCGGGAAGCCGATGGTCATGCACATTTTTGAAGCAGCGGAGGCAACGGCCGATATGCCGCCGGTGTTGGTCGTGGGGCCGGATGAGGAGGGGGTTCAGGCGCTTATCGGCCGTCGGGCAGAGTATGTGGTGCAGCCGGAACAGTTGGGCACAGGCCACGCGGCGTTGATGGCCCGGCCGTTACTCACCAACCGCAGCAGTCAAGTCATCGTTACTTACGGGGATATGCCGCTGCTGCGGGCGGAAACGCTGCAAAAACTGGCCGACACGCAGCAGGAAAGCGACACGGCCGTAACCCTCCTCTCTGTCATGGGCCAGCCAACCAGTTCTTTTGGCCGGGTCGTGCGGGATGAAGCGGGGCAGGTACGGGAAATTGTGGAAGTGGCGGAAGCCAAACGCCGCCCCAACACGGCCGAACTGCTGGCCATCCGGGAGCTGAATGCCGGGGTGTACTGTTTTGACGCTGACTTTTTGTGGCAAAACGTGGACAAACTGCCTTTGCGTCAGGCACGTTCCGGGCCGGAGTATTATTTGACGGATATGATTGAACTGGCGCAGGCACAGGGGTTGGGGGTTACGGCCGTCATCACCGAAGACCCGGACGAATGTTTGGGGGCGGGAACCAGGGCGGAGTTAACGGCCGTAGAAAAAGCCTTCCGCCGCCGGGCCAACAACTACTGGCTGGCTCACGGTGTCACTCTGATCGATCCGGGCGCCACTTACATTGACCAGGACGTGACCATCGGGCAGGATACCGTCATCTGGCCTAACAGCTACATTCAGGCTGGGGCAATTATTGGCGAGGATTGCGTGATTGGCCCCAACGCCATTATCCGGCGGGCAACTATTGGAGATGGCTGTCGGATTGAGCAGGCGGTGGTGGAGGATGTGACAGTGGAGGGGGGTACGGCCGTAAAACAGTTTTCAGTAATCGGTAATCAGTGATCAGTTGCGGCGGCTGAGAATAAAGCCGAAAATCAGGACAACGCCAAACACAATCGCCTCATCTACGTAGCCTGTTATCCATTCCCGGCCGAACCAGGCATACAAACCGGTGACCAGCACTGCCAGCAGGACGTAGGGCGGCGCTACTTTTTTGACAATCAGAACCACGGAGAAAAAGATGCCCACCGCCAGGACTGTAATATCATCCAGAGGCAGGGGGATGAAATCAGGCGCGATGGCGTAAACCACACCACCTACCGTCGGCAGGAAGGAATACAGCCAGGAGATGTCTTGAATGAGCAGGGCTGTTACCAGCGCGCCCAGCCAGAAAATAGCAAAGATAGCCCCAGCCAACGTAGCCGACGTCTCCACATCCTGCCACACCTTCATGCCGTAGGCAAAACCTACCGCCGGCAAAATCACGCCCAGCACCATAAAGGAGCAGGAAAGGCAGCCTTTGGCTTTGTCGCTTTGTTGTTGGGCCTCTTCGGGGGACATCAGGTGGAGATTAGAGATTGGAGATTGGTCAATCTCTAACCGCCAATCTCCGATCTCTCTTTAGGCAAAGACCGGGTTACGTCGCCGACGCCAGCGGCGCACCAGACGGTAAACCATAAAGGCAATGACGATAAGCATCAATCCAGCCAGGGCCGGAACGAAGATTGCCAACAAGGTCATAACCACAGCCATAGCGTCTTCAACCAGGCTGACCGCCCAATTGCCGGTTCCGCCGGTAGCGGCCGTTACTACAGGCCGGGCTGTGCTTTTGACGGCATGGACACTGCCGGCAGTCAGCAAACCGGCCGTAAGGGATAATGCCGGATGAATATCGGTGAGGATGTTGGCACTGGCAGCAAACAGTAACGCGCCCGCCGCGGGCCGGATGAAGGTTTGAATGCCGTCATTGACTGTGTCTACAGCCGGCACTTTATCCGCCAGCATCTCGATAATCAGGAAAAAGGCGATGATCATGATCGCCCACCAACTGCCAATGGCGTCATACGGCGCTTGCAGTTTGATGAAGGGATCGTTCAGGGGATAATGGGCCGCTAAAGCAACGATGAACAGGGGAATGTAAGCATTCACCCCCGCGCTGCCGGCTAATCCAAAGGCACTAATAATATTTAACATGAATATGGCTCCTTATATAAAAGTTGCAATGTTGTTGCAAGGTGGCAATGTTCTCAGCAACATTGCCGCTTTGCTCTATAACCCCGGTAAGCCGCTGATGGTTCCGAGAATGGTTAAACGCAGCCAGGCAACGGCCGTAATCTGAGCGGCAGCTAAGAATAGGGCGATGGTCAGGGGGATTACTGTATCCCGCCACCGCACTGCCCGGCCGTCCCGCCGCAGTAATATCAACAGAATAACGGCGTTGATCGCCATGAGAATAAGCAAGACGCCAGCCGCGCTCACTAAGGCCAATACGTACAACAGGGCCGGTTGGTTGCTCAGTATCAGCAATACGGCCGTAGCCGCCACCAATACCAAACCCGCCAACTCCCGTCCCGACGTAAGAACCGGCCGGAAATCCTGCTGCCGCCACAATGTTTGAGCCAATGCCGGAAAGACCAGAATGCCCATCGTCAGACCGGCGCCCATGCCCGTAACCAGCCGCAGCCAGTTGCGCGGCTCGTACAGATGCGGCAGTTCAGGGAAGAAGTGCATGTACGAATTGACGCCATCCACGCCCATCAAACCCACAAAGCCAATCAAGGTCAGCAAAATGAATGTTGGCGGCACGTTGACCCGCCGCCAGCGCCCGGCTAATCCCAAAACCAGAAAAGAAAGGACAATGCCCAGGTAGATACCGGTGCAGCGAGCGCACAAGGGCAGGGGACGGCCGTAAATTGTAAACGAATGAGAAGGCAAACGGTGACAAATCCCCGCCCCAACCCAGTCGGCGCCGGAAAGCGCCGCGTTATTCGCCAGGCGGGACCCATCCGTGACCGCATAAAAGCCCATCAACAGCAATGCGCCCACGGCAATGAGCAAGGCCCACCAGCGACGATTTGATAACAAGGTCTTATTGTGCGCTAGATTCATCAGAATTGAATTAGATTTTTATGGCCGGACGGCCGTCCCGCAAAAGTGCGTATCAGCCGCTTTTTGGTAAAATACCCTCTACAAAGAGCAAGTATAGCACAAGCAGGAAAAGGGATGCGAATATGGCTTACCGACCGGAAAATTATTACCGCCCAACTAATCTTGAAGAAACCTTGAATTTACTGGCCCAACCTGACGTGTATCCGTTGGCCGGCGGCACCCAGCTGCTGGCCGGCGATGACAAAACGGCCGTCACCGGTGTTGTAGATTTGCAAGCTCTGGGTCTGAATCAAATCAAGGTGGCAAATGACATTCTGCATATCGGCGCCACGGCCGTTTTGACCGATCTCTATGATTTTTTGGGGGCAGAACTGGCCGCAGCCGATTTTACGCCGCTTTTGCAGCAAGCTATCAAGCAAGCCGGGCCAAATACCTACCGCAATGCGGCCACGTTGGGCGGCGTTGTGGCCGGCCGTCTGCCGGACAGTGAACTGCTGGCCGCGCTGCTGGTTCTGGACGCTCAGTTATCGTTACGCACCCCGGATACGGCCGTTATTAGTCTAACCGATTATTTAAGCGCAGATGAAGCCCCCCAAGGCCTGATCACTGACATTTTCTTCGTCATCGCTCCCGGCGCGGGTTCCAGCGAGCACGTCGCCCGTACCCCGGCCGATACGCCGATTGTATCCATCACTTGCTGGCAGCCGTCAGGGGGTATGCCGCGATTGGCAGCTACGGGGATTGGGGTACGGCCGTTCCGCTTACAGGCGGCTGAGGAGATTTTGGCAGATGGAGTGACGGATACGGCCGTGGCCTCTGCCGCCCAGGCAGTTCAAGCTACCAACACCCATCCCGGCGACTTCCGCGGCAGTGCCGCCTACCGGGGAGAAATGGCCGCCGTTCTTACCCGCCGCATTTTAGCAGCTGTATAACGAGTGTTTAACCATCGCACTACCTACCAAAAGGTTACTAGGTTCCCGTTCATCCAGCCCTGAAAGTAAATATTTCTCAATAGACATTATTTGAAATAATGTTATGTAAATTTATTGGACGCTGATTAACGCGGATAACGCTGATTTTTTATCTTCAATCTGCGCAGATCAGTGTTAATCAGCGTCCCCAAAGGGTAAAGATTTTATTTCCAATATTGTCTAATCTCTAATGCCTTGGGATTCCAATAAGAGCGAACTGATTCAATACTTTTCGCTTGTTTGTTTACTCTAAAAATCATCGAAATCGCTACAACCTGACGGTAGCTAACCAAGTATTGTGTTTACCATAAAGCATAAGTGTAATGCTCAAGAATATTTTGATCTTTGGAAATCAAAATATCATCATGCAAACCAGCGTTAGCCACAATTAAACGGTCAAAAGGATCGCGCGTCCAGAAAATATCCAGTGCCTGCGTAACAATGGCATTATAATCCTTGCCACAAACGTTGAGGCCAATCCGGCTGGACAAATCTGTAACAATGGCGTCGGCGTCAACTGTAATTCGTTCAATTTCATACAAATATCGTAATTCCAGGCGCACAACAGGAGAAATATAAACTTCCTGGTCATTCAACACTTCTCTGACTTGTTGGGTAAATTTTTCCAACAACCCCGCGTACAGCCACACAACCACATGCGTATCAAGGTAAATCAAGGTTCACCTCTTCTTTCCAGTTGATATTGACAAGATCATCAGGGTTGCCCTGAATAACATCCGGTCTTGGAACCAAATTCTGAAGTTTATCCCCTTTTTTGACCGGTATGATCCGCAACCGATTACCCCCCTTGTTGATTTCAATGGGCACATTTGTGGTCAAAACCTCATCCAATAGATTATAAATATTTGCCCGTAACTCTGTCGGTGTTACTGTTTTCATAATATTCTCCGTACCAACTATCAGATCAAAAAAGTACGTACATCAAGTAGTTGGCATACGTACATGATAAAACAGATAGACGTACAAGTCAATGCTTCATGCCTGATTGCGTGAGTTGCAGTCAGGAACACTAGACATCACTGTCAAAGGCTGTTAAATTTCAAAAGATGTAGAAACTGTCGGTTACTTGCACACTTTCCCATATCTCGATACGATCATAATAGCAAGTTGGCCGGGCAGTCGCGGCCGGAAATTCCGGTCGAGGAAAGTCCGCACTCCACAGAGCACGGCGCCGGCTAACAGCCGGGCGGGGTAACCCGACGGAACAGTGCAACAGAGAGGTATATTGCCAACGCAGCTGTATAGTTGCAGGCGAGGGTGAAACGGTGGTGTAAGAGACCACCGGCAGCGGCAGTAATGTCGCTGGCCAGGCAAACCCCGCCGGGAGCAAGACCAAGCAGGATGAAAAACGGCTACGGCCGTTTACGGGGCTGCTCGTCCCGTCAGACATCCGGGTAGGTCGCTTGAGGACGTTAGTAATAACGCGCCCAGATAGATGACTGCCAGCGGCTGCTTCGGCAGCCGGTACAGAATGCGGCTTACAGGCCAACTTGCGAGTAGTTTTTAGTGTGTAGGAAGCAATCTCACGGATGAATAAATCACGGATCAGCTAAGAAAAATTCGTGCTTCATTCATCCGTGAGACAATTACGAAGAGAAAAAATGAGTATCAACGTCCTATTCGTCTGCCTGGGCAATATTTGTCGTTCCCCGATGGCTGAGGCAGTCTTTCAACAAATGGTCAATGATGCCGGACTAGCCAATCAGATTACGGTGGATTCGGCCGGTACCGGTTCCTGGCACGTGGGGGAACGAGCGCATTCCGGCACACGGCGAGTATTGGCACAGCATGGCATTCAGTACAACGGCCGTGCCCGCCAAGTCACGGCGGCAGATATGGCCGATCCCGATACCTGGATCATCGCCATGGATGGGGACAATTTGCGCGATCTGGAAGGGAGATACGGCCGTCATCCCCACACCGCCCGGCTGCTCGATTATGCCGCCAACACCCAGGAACGCAGTGTGCCCGATCCTTACTACACCGGCAACTTTGAATACGTCTACCAGCTTGTCAGTGATGGCTGCCACGGTTTATTGGCCGCCATCCTGGAAGAAAACAATTTATAACAACCCGCCTCCGGCAAAGCAATTTCGGAGGAAGTTACAAAAAACAACTGTAAATGAGGCAAAGAAATGACCCAAACAAACGAACATGATGTCGTTATCGTAGGCGCTGGCCCGGCGGGGTCCATGGCCGCCATCATCCTGGCCCAAAAAGGATACGACGTTCTCTTACTGGATCGCTATAATTTCCCCCGCGACAAGATTTGCGGTGATGCCGTTCCGGCCGGGACCATCGAAAGATTATGGCACTACGGCTTGAAAGACAAGATCGATCAAGCCGTTGAGCGCGGTGAGTTTTATCGCGTGGATAGTTTGTTGCTGGTATCACCGCGCGGCTATGACATAGAAGCCGATCTCGTAGACGGTCATGAAGGCGCCAAATCTTACGTAGCCCCCCGTATGCACTTTGACGCCCTCATGCAGCAAGCGGCCGTAGATTCCGGAGCTAAATTTTGCCAGGCCCAAGCCAAAACCCCCATCATGGAAAACGGTAAAGTGGTCGGCGTTCAGGCCCAGGTCAACGGCTCGACCCAGGAATTTTATTCCAAAGTCCTCGTTGGAGCCGATGGCGTCACTTCCGTTATTGCCCGCAACCTGCGCCCCAAAGAAGAACAGCACGAAGACAAACACCGGGCCATTGCCATCCGCGCCTATATTGATGACATTGAAGAAACCCCGCACGAAGTTGAGTTTTACCTCTACAAGGAAATTTTGCCCGGTTACGCCTGGATATTCCCCACCGGTAACCATTCCGCTAATATCGGTTTAGGGATGCGCCTGGATCATTTTCGCAAATACAATAAGAATTTGAAAAAAATGCTGCAAGAATTTTTGGATATGCCGGCCATCAAGAAACGACTTCTGAATGGCGGTCAATTGCACGATGTGGCCACCTGGCAGTTGAATTTTGGCTCGCAAGCCAACATAGAATACTCATTTGATGGCGCTTTACTGGTAGGGGATGCTGCCGGTTTCATCAACCCCATTACCGGCGGTGGCATTTACAATTCCACCCTTTCCGCGGAATTGGCCACGCAGGTTATTGAAAAAGCACTGCAAAGCGGGGACACTTCACAGCAAGCATTGCAAGCGTATGACCAATTGTGCCACGAAGCCATGTGGGACGGTATGAAAAGCTCGCACCGTCTCCAGAGAGCCTTTATGAATTTCCCCTGGCTGGTGGATATTTTGATTCGTTTTGGCAAGCAAAGTGACTCGTTAACACAAACCTTTTTGAACAAATTATAAATAGCCGCAAAAGTAATCCGTGTTTTTAAAATCCCCTTTACTTTTTATATTTGTCGGGGAGTAGCTGCCAGTAAAATGTCTATTTTGGCAGCCAGTTCAGAAATGGGTGTATCTTTGGTAATGAGGTCATTGGCTCCGGCATTCAGGCTTTTGCGGTAAGTTTCTTCGCGATCGTCAGCCGTATACATAAGAATGTAAGGGGTAGGAGGCAGATATTGCTGGCGTATTTTGCGGCACACTGCAAAACCATCCATCTGCGGCATCATCACATCCAACAGAACGAGGTCTGGCATATCTTCCGCAATCATGACTAATGCCTGTGAGCCACTAACGGCCCCGCGTACTGCATAACCCATATCTTCCAGGATTAATTGAGACAGTTGGACAAGAGATATGTCATCATCCACTACGAGGATTTTAGCTGTCTGCATTTTTGGAAACATAGCAGTGATGAAGTTACCCTCTTTTCCGAAAAAATAATTCCTCCAAAGTTTTGCTATGCTAAAACTTTGGAGGAAGTTATTGATATTAATTTATATGGTTGAGTTTGCTCATTGACTTTCGGGGCTGTAACTACGGCGAGTCGTTACATTTTGCGCCTGAGGGCCACGGCCGCGATCGACGAGTTCATACTCTACAGTATCACCCTCGTATAAATTACGGTACCCTTCGCCTTCAATGGCAGTGTAATGGACAAATACTTCCTGACCGCCATCTTCAGGATTGATGAATCCATATCCTTTCAGCCGGCTGAACCATTTTACGCTGCCTTTTGCTTTACTCATGCTACATTCCTCCACTGCGATTAACGTTACTACGTTAGCGTCACATCAACTAAATAGATAATTTCAGAATATGCGTTATCTCTTCACGCTTCAATATGAAGGGATAACGCATTTCTTAGTTACCAATACGAATTATTGTACACCTATGTTCTAATAGTCCAATACAACTAATACCTAACTAAGAAATTAGCATTTTTGCGCCGGAAAGTCTATGAAATTCACGTGAAAGCTGCGTGACAAAAGCGATTTTAGATAATCAGGGCCGGGGCTGTAATATGCCTTGAATCAGGGTTTTTTGAACGCCGGTGTAGGTGAAGCCGACACGTTCGGCTAGTTGGCGGGATGGCGCGTTTGATTGAGAGGCGGCGTAAAGGGGAGTGCGGCCGTTTTCCAGCAGCCAATTTACCATCGTAGAAACCACACTGCGCCCCCACCCCCGCCGCCGGTAATCCGGGTGGGTGTAGACGGCTATCTCGCCAAAGGTATCTGTCTGCCAATTCAGACTGGCTGAGGCCACAATTTCGCCGCCGCTTTGCCGGTTACGGATGATGAAGCGGGGCAGATTATTTGTCGGAGAAATGTCTTGCGTAACCAATACATTGATGTGCGGTTGATATTGGTCTGGTTTGAGTTGGAACAACTGTAAGGTTTCTTCTGTTTGTACCTGGAACAAGGCGTTAACGAGGGGTAAGTAGCTATCAGGACATTGGAGGAGAACGGCCGTACCGGCATCAATACCATCATAAATGACGTGTGCGCTCAGTTCCGGGTCGTGAATGGGCAAACGCAAAGTAATGAAAGGACGAAACAAATCGGCGCCGGTGCGGGACAGGCAAACATAACCCACAGGGCGGGTGGAGTCGAAGGGATACGGCCGTAAAATGGTGCGCCGGTCATCATGGTAAAACGCCAGATACGTCTCCAGCCCGTCCGCCGGATTCCGTTCATCCAATAAATGCCGAATAGCTCTACGCCGATCTACCAAAGACATAATCAATAACTCACCGTGGAGATGTATTGGACTTTTGACAAAACACTTAACATAAATCGTGATTTTGAAAATCTCTACTCGACTACAAATCCTTTTTCACGACAAATGCGTGAACTAACTTGGGGTTTGGGCGGTTAAAATATGTTCCCCGACCCCCAAGTTAATTCGCCCAAAAGCCACATTTCAAGGTGCTCAGTC
>JAJRTP010000641.1 GCA_024278255.1 Chloroflexota bacterium
CGGAATTATGCTGAAGTAATCCTGTTTTTCGTTACTTGTTTTCTGTTTGATTTGCCATATTTGGGTAAACAAATGATTTTATTGGGGTACATTTAGAATTGCTGTGTGGTTGCGGCGCCGGCAATAATGTCAGCAACCTGTGGTAAAATAAGAGCAGACTGGACAAATATACTTTAAGTAAAAGGTGGCAAGATGGCTGAGACGTTTGTAGCGCGGGATATTGTTGTTAGAACAAGTCGTGGTTTAACGATTACCGGCACACGAATTACGCTTTACAGCATCATGGATTACATCAAAGCGGATTGGCCGCCTAAATTGATTAAGGATTTGTTTGATCTGACCGATCAGCAAATTTCTGCTGTATTGGCATATATTGAAGCTAATCGAGAGGAAGTCGAATCTGAGTACCAAATTGTACTGAAAAAGGCAGAAGAAAATCGCCGCTATTGGACGGAATACAATCGGGAACACCTGGAAAAAGTGGCGACAATGTCTCACGACCCTGAACACGAAGAAATCTGGGAAAAACTTAAAGCCCGACAAGAAGAACTGGAAGCAGCGTGATAGTTATTTTGGCTGATCATGATATTGAAGGACATGCTTATTCGATTATGGGAGTGTTAGGGGCAGAAGGTTGGTTGGAGATGGTTGATCTGCGTCTGGCGACATTTGTGGAAGTAGGTTTGCCATTTAGCAGTTCAGATCGGGAAGTTTGGCATTTTGCGCAGGAACACGAGATGGTTTTGTTGACCAACAATCGGAATATGGATGATGAAGATTCTCTGGAACAAACATTGCGGGAAGAGAATGCACCAACTTCACTTCCGGTGATAACCATCGCCAATGTTAACCGAATGTCAGAAAGACGTTATCGAGAACGGTGCGCTTTTCAGCTTCTTGAAATTGTACTTGAGTTGAAAGAACATCTGGGTCGCAGCCGGGTTTATATTCCCTACAAGTAAACACAATAGTTATGTTAACATTATCAAGACCACAACTCGGTGTTTGCACTTGGACGTTTGGCGATTGGCCGCTGCCGGAAATTGCCGCTTTTCTGGCGGAACTGGATTTTGACGGGGTGGAACTGGCGGGGGACTTGTTCCGTTACACAGCGCGGGAAGCAGGGCAGATTTTACAGGATCACAACCTCACAGTTTTTTCTTTGACGCCGCAAAATGTGGATTTAGCCCATCCGGACACGGCCGTGCGCCAACAATCCCTGGATTATTACGGCCGTCTCCTCGATTTTGCCGCGGAACTGGGCAGTCCGCTGGTTTCGGTGCATGGGTATGTGGGGCGGGTACGGCCGTTAGCCACATTGGCCGAGGAGAGAGAATTGCTGGTTACGGCCGTGCGCCAGATTGCCCGACAAGCCAGACAGCGGGACCTGCATCTCGTATTCGAGGTGTTGAACCGGTACGAAACCCATCTTATCAACACCGGGGACGATGCCTTGCTGTTCCTTGACGAAGTGGGCGAGGATAACGTGGCTATTTTGCTCGACGCCTTCCACATGAACATCGAAGAGCAGGACATGTCTGGCATTATGCGTCGCGTGGGGGACAAACTGGGACTGTACCACATGGCCGACTCCAACCGGCAGGCCATCGGGCGGGGGCACATCAAATTGGGTGACCATCTCTGGGCGTTGGAAGATATTGGCTATGCCGGCCCCATCATCTTTGAATGCCTCCCGCCCAACTCCGATCCCTTCGCCCCCGTCTCCAACGAAGATGAGCTAACATTATTAAAAACTTATTACCGCGAATCGCGCAACTGGTTTTAGTGTTGGAATAGTTGGCTGACAGCTTTTAGCCGCAGCGGTATAATTTACCGCTGTTTTTTGTGATTATTAATAAAAATATTTTAGGAGAAACATAAATGTCTAAAGATAAAAAAGTACGAGTAGCAATTATTGGTGTAGGTAACTGCGCCAATGCCCTGGTGCAAGGTATCAATTTTTACCAGGATGCCCCCGATGATGCCGAAATTCCCGGTCTGATGCACGCCACCGTTGGCGGTTATCACGTGCGGGATATTGAGATTGTGGCCGCTTTTGATGTGGTTAAGGGGAAAGTGGGTAAGGATTTGAGCGAGGCCATGTGGGCCGCGCCCAACAACACCATCAAATTTACCGACGTGCCCAACCTGGGCATCACCGTCCATCGCGGCATGACCCATGACGGTATTGGCAAGTATGTCAGCACCGTCGTAGAAAAGGCAGAAGGCCCGACTGACGACATCCTCGGTATTTTGAAAGAAACCAAAACGGACGTTATCGTTAACTTCCTGCCCGTTGGTTCGGAGATGGCCACCAAATGGTACGTGGAGCAGGCGTTGGAAGCCGGCTGCGCCTTTGTCAACGGCATCCCGGTCTTCATCGCCACGTCGCCTTACTGGAGCAAACGGTTTGAACAGGCTGGCCTGCCTGTCATCGGCGACGACATCAAAAGCCAGGTAGGTGCCACCATCACCCATCGCGTCCTGACCAACCTGTTCAAAGATCGCGGCGTCCATCTGGACCGCACCTACCAGTTGAATTTCGGCGGTAATATGGACTTTTACAACATGCTGGAACGGGAACGTCTGGAATCCAAGAAGATTTCCAAGACGCAGGCCGTTACCAGCCAGTTGCCGTATGATTTGGGCGAGGGCAATGTGCATGTCGGCCCCAGCGATTATGTGCCCTGGCTGGAAGACCGCAAATGGTGTCACATCCGCATGGAAGGCCGCGCTTTTGGCGACGTGCCCTTGCAGATGGAAGTGAAGCTGGAAGTGTGGGATTCGCCCAATTCGGCCGGCGTGATGATTGACGCGGTGCGCTGCGCTAAACTGGCGCTGGATCGCGGTTTGAGCGGGGCGTTGGTGGAGCCTTCTTCTTACTTCATGAAATCTCCGCCACAGCAGTTCCCGGATGATATTGCCCGCCGTTTGGTGGAGGAATACATTGTCGAAGATGTGGAAGCGGTCCCGTCTAATGGTCACGGAGAATTGGTTGCGGAAGCAGATTAGACTTTTTTGACACGAATTTCACGAATGAGTTTACTGAAAAAACTAACCGCAGAGGCGCGGAGGGCGCAAAGAATTTAGAGTTTCCCAGAGAAAAAATCTCTGCGTTCTCTGCGCCTCTGCGGTAAAATCAACCTTTTTTCAGTAAAGCCATGAATTTTCACGAATTAGAAATGAGCGGACGGCCGTAACCCGGCCGTCTGTTTATTTCTGAAAGAGACACATGCCCCAACCTCCAGCTACCTGGCGCATCATATTGCCTCTGGGCATCGGCACAGCTTTGTCATTGATGGGCGACGCTTCGATGTATGCGGTGCTGCCCACGCATACGGCCGTCGCCGGCGTCACCCTTGTCAGTGTAGGCATCCTCCTCTCCGCCAATCGCTGGGTGCGGCTGGCGGCTAATAACGTGGTGGGCTGGTTGAGTGATCGGCAGCCCAAACGGCAGATTTTTGTGGCGGCTTTGTTTTTGGGGGCGTTGTCTACGGCCGTCTACGCCTTCACCAGCGGCTTTTGGCCCTTGTTGGCCGGTCGGTTGCTGTGGGGTATTGCCTGGGCTGGTATTTGGGTGGCGGGGAATGGCATCATCCTCACGGCCGCCCCTCTGGCGGTGCGGGGCCGGTGGGTGGGCTACTACCAGATTTCCTTCTTCCTCGGCGCGGCGACTGGCGCGTTTCTGGGCGGATTGCTCACCGATTGGCTCGGCTACCATCAAGCGATGATGGTGGCGGCGGCTTTATCGTTACTAGGTGCGTTGCAAGCCTGGGTTTTTGTGCCTAAAGAGATTGGAGATCAGAAAACTCGTCCTGAACCTGCGGAAGGATTGGAGATTGACAGCGCAATCTCTGATCGCCAATCTCCAATCTCCCCGCCCATCCGCTGGCCGGAACTGACTTCGGCTACGGCCGTATTGGGTGTCAATCGTCTGGTTATTGCTGGGATTTTTGTCTCGACGCTGGGGTTGTACTTGGCTGGTTTGTGGGGCGAGTCGGTGGAGGTTTACGGCCGTGCCATTGGTGTCGCTACCCTGACCGGCCTGGCTTTGAGCGCCAACACTTTGATCAGCATGATATTTACCCCACTCATCGGCAGCCTGTCTGACCGGGCGGGCAATCGGTGGCAAGTGGTAGGCGGCGGGCTGGTTCCCGGTATCGTTGGCTTTGGCTTGCTGGCCCTCAGTTTGCCTTTTTCTCTGTTATTGGGGTTGCCGCTTACTTCCATCACCAGTAGCAGTAATCAGGGGTTGTCTACGGCTTTGATGGGAGATTTGAGCGGTGGGAAGCGGCACGGCCGTTCCCTGGGCGCACTCTACACAGTCGGCGACCTGGGTAGCGCCATCGGGCCAATGCTGGCCTTTGCCGTCCTGCCCATCTGGGGTATTTCCGTTCTGTACAGCTTGAATGCCGTTTTGTTTTTCGGGTTGTTAGTGATGGCTTTGTATTGGGTCAGAACGGCCAAGAGTACAACAGATTGAGAAAGGAACAGATTTTTTTCTGGGATGCTATCTGTTCCTTCCTGTATCTGTTGTACTCTCCACTCAAAACTCCCCAATATCCGCAAAACGGAACCGCTCAATTGCCAGAAAGCCCACCGCGCTGACCAGCATCAAAATTGTACTCATAGCCATGGCTTGGCCGAAGTTGAGCGCACCAGGCTGGCCTAAAAAGCGCTGGATGGCAATAGGCATGGTCAAAAAGCCGCTGTTGGGCCGCACGATGAAGCTGGTGGCGCCAAATTCCCCCATGCTGACGGTGAAGGCAAATACGGCCGCTACCAAAAACGCTCGTCCCACAATTGGCAAATCCACTTCCCGCCACGTCTGCGCCGGAGAAGCGCCCATCACGGCCGCCGCCTCGCGCAGGCTGGGCTTGATGCCTTGCATGACGGGCATCAGACTGCGCACCACAAAGGGGAAGGCTACCAGTGTGTGGGCAATGAGGATGAGCAGCGCGGAAGTACGCAGGCTGTCATAGGTGACGACAAAACCGAAGCCTAAAGTAACGGCCGAAACCCCCAACGGCAGCATAAAAACCGGATCGAGCCAGCCTCGCCAGCGGGACGGCCGTACCAATAAACTGGCCGTCAACAATCCCAACAACCCGGCAAACAGCACCGTCAACAAAGCATAGCCGATGGAATTACGCACGGCCGTCAGCGGCGGAATAAAAATCACACTGCCGCGCCGTGACAGGGAGAGCGCCTGATAATAAGCCAGCGTGAAATCCCCATTTCGGTTGATGAACGATTGGGCTACCAGCGCCAGCAGCGGGCTGACCAAAAAGACGATCAGGCCGGCGATGACCACTCCCACAAACAATTTTTCCCGCCAGGATTGGGCGCGGCGCATATTTGTTTTTTGCGGCCGAAAATCCAGAGA
>JAJRTP010000642.1 GCA_024278255.1 Chloroflexota bacterium
CAATCCGGGACAAAGTATAGCCAGACGTATACGGCGTCACCGTGATCGTTTTGCTGCTTTCTCCAGGTTCCGGCGCTTGGTCCCGAAACGTATTACCCACAATTTCAATACCGGCCATATCCTTGTTAGTCGTTCTTATCTGGATTGCGCCGCCAACGTAGCCCTGAAAAGTCAATCCTTCAAAGCGCAAATAACTCTGATCCAGAATGTGCAGCCGCCAGGAGCGGTAATTACTGCCACTGATTATCGGGGTTTCGCCTGGATAGCTGCGGTATGTGATGGGATTATTCAGCGTGCCCGACGTTTCCGGCTTGATATATTCATTGTATGTACCGCTATGAATATAGACTATATCGCCCGGTTTAAGAACATCCTTACCGGCGGCGCGGCCTATTGTACGCCAGGGTTCGTCATACGTACCCGGATTAGCATCGTCGCCATCAGGAGCCACGTGATAAGCCGCAGCCGCAGGAATTGAGAATGCTTGTCCAGCCGAGACAAGCAGTAAAAAACTAATAAACAGTACCATGTTGACCTTCGTAACGGGGATGCGGGCGGGGATGACAGAAGGCAACTTGTGTAAAATATTGGGCCATCTTTTCATCATGGTCACCTCTCCAAGTTGTCTAGGGGACAAGTCTAGGAGATGGTGAACCCGTTCTGTTATAGTCCTCTGGTACCAAAAATCAGTACCGCAGTCCTATTACGCCGCTCAATCTTGTGAATTTGGCCCAAATAGCCCACATTATGTCTATAGTTTCCGGACAAAAATCAATTTAATAACCGGGCAAACTCAGTTCCCATTAAGGTTGCTTTAACCTCATCATAATTGCTGATTTCATCAGCATAACTGGACTGCCTTATTTTAGAAAAGCTCGACTGGGTGTTTCCTTCAAGCTGGGACAATCCCAGAAAATGGGTTGTTTGGGCAAAATGGGCCGGATTAGCCAGCAATGTTTCGTAATGCACTTCCAAATGAGGCAGGTGGTACCAACGCAGCCATTTTCGGGCCAGAGACACTTTTTTTTGTAACCGCCTCATTCGGGCTAAAAGGGCTTGAGGTTCCAGATAAACCTGGGTCACTTTAGAGACACTTTCAGTGGTGGTGCGATGCCATTGACCATTGGCGCTGGCCATCTCGGAGGAAATGACGACGTCCAGAAGGTTTTGCCGGATCAGGTGAACCACGCGAAGACGATGACGGCACAGGTAAACCAGGAGTTCCGGGTATCTGTGGAGATTGGAATACATGAGTTTGAAACCGGTATGCCCGTCACGGCCGTATAGCTGATTGAGATAAGCAAAGGTGGCAAACGGCCGTATCCCCTGCCGCGCCTCACAAAATTGAGGAAAATCCGCAGAACCGGCCTGCCATTTCATCTTCTCCGGCAAAAACAGTTCCCCGTAGACGGCCGTATCAGCGCAGTTATCCAACACATCCACCATCCAGGTAGAACCGCTGCGCTGCGTCGTCAAAATCACAAAATTAACCGGCTTCATCCGCCAACCACCCTGACAAATCCCTGTCAATCAAGCCCTGCAACCGCAAAATATCTTCCCGAAAAAGCGACTGCAACTGCCGTCTGATTTCTGGCGGCAAGACCGGTTTCTCCTTAGCCAGATTCCAGCTTCTTAAGCGCGTTCCCATTTGCTTACGCAGAGCCAGGGGCACAAACGGCCGTATCGCCCCCTTCACCGGGTTGGGCCGGGACACAAAATTATGTATCCAGCGCCGCCGGGGCGTACCCGATACATTGTACTTCAAAGACGTATCGGGAATAAACGTATCATCAATGTCCAGAAAGCGAAAAATGGACTGGGACACCTGAATCGGGTCAGCCTGAAAATCTTCAAACAAAAAAACAGCAATCTGCTCCGGCGGGAACAAATCATAATAGCGGCGCAATTGTTCGTAATAACAGCCCAGCCGGGTGTAATGCCAGATGGTATCCCAATTGGCCTGAATACGGGCATCTTCCGCCTGAAGGGCTGCGGCAAAAGTGGGCAGCGGTTCACGGCCGTCCCGCCGCATGTGCAAATAACTGGAAAACGCCCGATCCACCGGATTACGCAAAATAGCAATCAACCGCGCGTCCGGCACATACCGCTTGATACGTTCCGCCGTTCCCTCAATATATAAATAAGCCACCGACGCCTCACCAAACGCCTTTTCTGTGGTAATACCATCAAACAACGCCTCATACTGCGTCCGGTCTGTAATGACGCGCCTGTCAAAACGCGCCTGGTCTTCCGGCCCGGCCAAATGGACTTCCTGCCCTTCATAGGCAAAAAATCCCGGCTCCTTAGCCTTCACGTACACCTGGGGATGCTGTTCCAGGTAGCGGTAAAGAGACGTCGTTCCCGATTTGGCCGCGCCAATAATCAAAAAGTTTGGCAGCGTCATTAACTCTTCATCCCCAACGAGAACGATTTGCTTTTTGCCGGCCCTTTTTTTGCAGCGGCCAATTCCTGGTAAACGGCCGTCAAGCGGTTCAAACTTTGTTCCATATCCATATGCGTCAAAACCCAGTCACGACCAGCCGCACCTAACTGCCTGCGCCGCTCCCTATCTTCTATAAGACGGCTGACAGCGACCACCACAGCTTCCGGCTGCCGGTCTGCTAATTCATAATGGATGCCGGCCTGACCCAATTCGCCCGACAAACCCAGGTAAGGCGTCAACACCACCGGCACGGCCGTAGCCATCGCCTCCAGCACCACATTCGGCAGCCCTTCCCGCCGGGAAGTAAACACAAACAAATCAGCCGCCTGCAACCAGGGAACCACATCAGCCACTTCCCCGGTAAAATACACCCGGTCCGCCGCTCCGGACACGGCCGTTAACTGCTGCACCTTGCGCCCAAAAGAAGCCAGCGCCGGGTCCGTCTGATCAGGCCGCGGCCCGACAAGCGCCAGATGCGCATTGTCGTAAGTCCCTGCCAGATGCCCCCACGCTTCCAGGAGCAAATCCGTCCCCTTGCGCGGCTCCACAGACCCCACGTTCAGCAACAAAATATCCGTCGGGGCCAATCCCAGCGAGCGGCGAATCTCAGCGGCGGCCCGGCCGTTTTCATCCGGGCAATATCGCGCGCTGTCTACCCCGTTGGGAATCACCGTAACCGGCATCCTGACCCCGCCACTGCGCAGCGTCTCCTGCATCAAACGGCTGTTCACAATGATCATATCTGTCAACTGGTAGGGAAAACGCCAGTACACATTTCGCCAGTGCTGTTTGAACCCGCCAGACGGCCGTTTATCCAGTAAATTATACGTCGCCACCAGCGGAATCCCGGAAAAGCGCAAACGCAGCAGCGCTGGAAAATACCAAAGCTGCAAAGGCAAAAACTGGATCACGTCAGGCCGGTACTTACCCTGACAAAACTGAAGCAGCTTACGGCCGTACAACATATCCCGGCGTCGCCCGCCGGCTTCCGGCAGTTGCAGGCGATGCACCGGCACGTCATCCACCCGTTCCACCGGCAGCATCTCGCCCGGTTTTCCCGGCGACCAGGTTGGTTCCGTGCCAAACGCCGCCAAGCGCTGCCGGGCCGGCGTACCGGTAAAG
>JAJRTP010000643.1 GCA_024278255.1 Chloroflexota bacterium
CAGCCCATTTACCAGTTGGTTATGATGCCATAAGGATGGCAAGGGCTTGATTTACGAAAAAATATACTGTTTTGAGCGTTTTTACAGGCTCGATTTAGGGAAAACTAAAGTGAATAGTGAATATATGAATGATACATTATTTGAAGAACTGTTGGAAAGCGTTCGTGAAGGCGGCGCTATCTTGCGCGGTGAAAAAGAAGCATCGCGGGTTTTTGTAATGGAAGACCCCAATGTGAAATTGATCCGCGAACGTTACCAGCTTTCTCAAACTGAATTTGCCGCCTTGTTGGGTATTAGCGTCAAAACTTTACAAAATTGGGAACAAGGCCGACGCAACCCGCGAGGCGCTGCTCGCGTTTTGCTGCAAGTTGCCGCCAAACACCCTGAAGCCGTATGGGACGTTGTCGCGCCCACAATGCCCCAAGCTTCCATTTCATAAATTTCCAGTTAATGGTTTTGCACGAAGTCCAATTGTAGTAGATTTTGGCTGCAACTGGCTTTGGTTTGGACGCGGTATACCTGGGAAACGGCCGTACCATTCACCGTCTCCAACTGCACGTTATATTCCCGCACTTCCGTCTTGTTGAGCAGGAATTGTTCCCAGCCGGACGGCCCATAATCCGGTGCGCCGCCGACTGACGGCCGTTCATCAATTCCGCTGCCCCACACGTGTACCCGGTACTGGCCTGCCGGTACCGGATTCCCGCTCAAATCCAGCACAATGCCCGCCACCCCCATCCAGCCGCACCCGGCATTATTGGCCCAATTCTGCAAATAAAACGGGCTGTTGTTTGATTTGGTAAAGGGGAATTGGGAACGGGTCGGGCTGGGCGTTGGCGTGGGACCGGTGGGGGTGATGGTAGGGGTATTTGTCGGCGTTGGCGTGTACGTTGGCGTCGGTGTCTTGGAAGGGAAGGTGGGCAGCGGCGTTGGTGTTTTAGAAGGCGGCAGGGTGTAGGCCGGAATGGGCGTGGCGGTTGGGCCGGACGGCCGTGGCGTCCAGGTTGGCTCGATGGATGGGGTAAAGGTAACGGTGGGTGAAGGGATGACAGCTACCGCAGCCAACGTAGGCATCCCCTCGTCCGGTTCGATTTCTTCCAGATTCACATCCGCTGGATTGGGTGTGAGCCAGCTATCCAGCACGTTTATATCCGGCGCTTTATCGGGAAAAACCAGAAAGGTGAGAAAACCGCAGGTGAGCAGCAAGGCAGCCAACACCAACAAGGCCACCAACAGATTGATGATGGCACTGCCACAACCTGACTTTTTCTGGCGTCGTCTACTCATTGGCTACAAATCGTTCAATGGTGGCGCTTTGCCAAAGCTGATCCAACCATTGCAAAAAGGCTTGTTCCCATACAGTGTACTGCATATCGGGCGGCAGCGGCCGTTGTCCATCCCGCTCCACCAACTGCACCAGATAATAAGTCGTCTGGCCGTCTGCCCCGGTGACGGCAATAACGCTGCTGGTTTCGCCCGGATTTTGCAGGGCAAAGGCCGCCTCTTCCACTTCCGGCACCAGGAGAGAGCCGCGGGCAAAAAAGCCCAGGTCACCGCCTTCGCTGCCGGTGGCTGTGTCCAGGGAATATTGCTGGGCCAGAAAGGCAAAATCGTCGCCGTTCTGGATTTGGGTCAGCAGGGTATCGGCCAGAGCGGGATCATCTACCTGGATGTAACGGGCGCGCACTTGCTCGACGGCCGTGGGGACACCCGCCGTCACCCGGGCCACCATCTGCTCCGAAACCATCCCGGCGGCAATCTCCTCCCGAAACTCGTCCTCTGTCCACTGATTTGCCTCCAGCCAGGCGGCAAAAGCAGCCTCATCCCCGGCAGCCTGACGCAAATCGGCCAACTGCTGCTCCACCATCTCCGGCGTGACTGAAATGCCTTCATTGGCCGCCGCTTGCTGGATTAACAGGCGTTCGATCAGAGCATCCAGGACGATTCGTTGGTAATTTTCCTCAGGAGCGTTGCCCAATTCTGCCTGGGCCTGTTCATAACGGGCCAGTTCCTGCTCAAAATCTGCCAGAAACAGGGGTTGGCCGTTGACCAGTGCGGCCATCGGCTCCGCTGGTGTGGGGGTGGCCGGGATAGGCGTCGCGGTGGGCGGGGCAGATGGGGTGTTGGCTACGGCAGGAGATACGGCCGTTTGCCCCAAAGAAGCCGTAGGTACCAGCGTTGGCGGAGTCTCATCTTTACCGCACGCAGCCAAAAACGCCAGCCCGAACAAAATCAATATAGCAGTCTTAATCTTCATAAAATCCCTTTTCAAGATTGTACCAATCTTAGCGTCATACAGAAGGTCATTATACTCGCCCACTTTATGTTGACAAGACAGAGTAGGGATCAGACAGTACGTTTCACACTAAATTAACAAAAAGGGCGCAATATGATCACATATTGCGCCCAAGCGTTTGATTTTTTGCCAGAACGGGTTAGACAATGACGATTGAGTCATCTACGCCGTATTGATTGGGTGCGTAGGCATCGGCCTCCCAATCATTCTCCCAGCGTTCCCCATCCAGCAGATAGCGGAAGCGGTACGTGTGATCGGCGGGCAGGGAAACGGTGGCGCTAAAGCTGCCATCTTTCAACTGTTTCATAGGGTTGGTTGTCGCATCCCATTCATTAAATTCGCCGCAAAGTACGGCCGTTTCTGCCTGAACTTCGGCCGGCAGTTTGAACGTCACCCGACATTTTGCACCTGTTTTTGTGTAACTTTTCTTCAACATAATCATTCTCCTAGGGTGTGCTGGGCATCTGGAAGACTACCACCACACATTATTTTTGGGCCAATTGTTATCAGTTTATGCTTTGATAAGCGGTAAAAGCTACCGGCAAGTTATCAGAAATTAAACCGGGCAGCATTGTACAGAGTGTCCATACGGCCGTCTACAGAGAAGGAAAGACGTTAAGCCTGCGCTAAAGTGCCGCCATTTGTTGCCCATCCGGGAAAAATAAAGGATCATTCCGGCTATGATTTCACAAATGCTTTTTCACGCAGAAGTAAAAGATGCTCTGGCCGACGGCCGTCCCGTAGTAGCTCTGGAAAGTACCGTAATTACCCACGGCCTGCCTTACCCGGATAATGTGGCCACGGCCGTCAGTATGGAAACGGCCGTGCGCTCTGGCGGGGCCATTCCGGCGACCATTGCCATCATACGAGGCTGCATTCACATTGGCCTGACCGGGGAGCAGTTGGAATATTTGGGGCAGCAAGCGGGTACGGCCGTGCGCAAATGCAGCCGCCGTGACCTCCCCCTGGCCCTGGCTGCCGGAGAAGATGGCGCTACGACCGTTGCCGGCACCATGATTCTGGCCCACCTGGCCGGGATTGAACTGTTTGCCACTGGCGGCATCGGCGGCGTCCACCGCGGCCATCCCTTTGACGTCAGTGCCGACTTGGCTGAACTGGGGCGCACGCCGGTGACGGTCGTGAGCAGCGGGGCCAAATCCATTCTGGATTTGCCAGCCACCCGCGAACTGCTGGAAACCAACGGCGTACCGGTCATCGGTTACGGCGTGGACGAGATGCCCGCCTTCTTTGCCCGCAGCAGCGGCCTGCCGGTAGACGCGCGCCTGGACATGCCGGAAGAAGTAGCGGCTGTCATTCGCGCCCGGCGCAGTCTGTCTCTGCAAAACGGTCTCCTGGTCACCGTGCCCGTGCCGGAAG
>JAJRTP010000644.1 GCA_024278255.1 Chloroflexota bacterium
TGACCGAAACATTAAAATGGTTACCGAAAAAGCCAGAGCCAATTTTAATGGCTCGCATTTTTGAACGGGTTTCACGGTTAGGGAGGATTCATTGTCCTCTTCCTGACCCTAATCCTTCGTAATTTGGCGAAGGTATTGATAGAAGGAAGGCAAAAAAAACCCACGTCAGATCGGTTATGGTGATTTTGTGTACATAGAACACCCAGGTCAGGTAAGCAAAAATAGCGCCGAGTATGATTAAAGCCCAATATAACCCCATCGTGAAGCCAGGCCCTTTTGCCCAAAAGATAATGGGCGCCGGGAAAAACAGAACCACAGCAATGCCCCAAATGATTATCGTCAATGAGAGAAACAAATAATCCCACCAGATTTTTTTGGACATGACGGTAGAAATGTGGCTGTTTGTAACTGGATTCTTTGGCTAATAACCGATTTCGAGACTCAACTTTTTCCATTCTAACATAAATCAAACAGGTACTCAATACCCGCACAACGCTTTGTGGTATTTGTATTGACGGGAAATCAGTTGGTGGGCGGCGGTTGTTTTTTACGGCCGTTAGGTGTAATCGTCTTGCTTACCGGGCGCAGAAAATGGAGGATGACAAAGGTGAACACGGCCGTAAACACCGCCAGCGAATACGCCTGCACCCCCACCGTCATCCCAATCGCTGCCACCATCCAGATAGTCGCCGCCGTCGTCAGCCCCTTTGTGTGGTGCTTCGTGCGAAACATCACCCCCGCCCCCAAAAAGCCTACGCCGCTCACAATCTGCGCCGCCACCCGCGCCGTATCCTGCGAGGCAGACCCGTTCAGGGGAAAGCCCCGGATGGACAAAATCGTAAACAAACAAGCGCCCGTAGCAATGAGAATATTCGTGCGAAAACCGGCGTCCCGACCGCTGCGCTCCCGTTCCCAGCCAATCAGCCCCCCCAAAACGGCCGCCAGCATCACCTGCACCATACCTTGCGCGTCAAACCCCTGCATTGCCTGAATCCATGTGGGAATTTGGTTTTCCATACAAAACCTCCAAAGAAATAATGGGATTCCCACATAATACACTTAATAGACCGTCATGTTAAGGGGCATTTTTATCCAGTCGGATTGCTCTGGTAAATTCTGGCCTGAACCAAAAAACCCGCGGACCGCGGGTTTAAAAAACACAAGTCGGGTTTCAGCCGCGGATTGCGCGGATTAACGCGGATTTTTACAAATTTAATCCCCAAAATCCGCGCAATCCGCGGCAAAAAGACAGATTTTGGCTCTACTGAATCTCTTTTTGCAAAAACTCAGCCACGGCCATACCCGACGCCAACCCCACCGCCACTTTAGCCAATTCTTCCACCTGCGCCAGCGTCGTCTGCCGCACGGCCGTTTTCACCGCCGGAATAGATGGAGCCGCCATACTCAACTCATCCAGCCCCAACCCCAGCAGCAGCGGCGCGGCCAACGCATTCCCCGCCAGCTCACCGCACATCCCCACCCAAATGCCCGCTTCATGGGCCGCCACGGCCGTCTGCCGCACCATACGCAGCACCGCCGGATTTAGCGCATTCACCAGATCAGCCACCTTCCGGTTGCCTCGATCCGCCGCCATCAAATACTGCGTCAAATCATTCGTACCAATACTGAAAAAGTCCGCTTCCTGCGCCAACTGGTCGGCAATAGCCACCGCCGACGGCACCTCAATCATCAAGCCCACATCCATCTGCTCAGCAAAAGGAATTTTAGCCTGACGCAGTTCGGCCTGCGCCTGGGCTACCATCTCCTTAGCCGCCCGCAGCTCTCCCAACGTGCCAATCATGGGAAACATCAGCTTGACATTGTGCCCCACACCAGCCCGCAAAATCGCCCGAAGCTGCGGCAGGAAAATGTCCGGCATTTCCAGGCAAAAACGGATACCGCGCCAGCCCAAAAACGGGTTATCCTCCCGGCCCAAATCCAGATAGGGCAGCGGCTTGTCCCCGCCCACATCCAGCGTGCGGATGATTAACGGCCGTTCTCCCAACACCTCTGCCGCCTTTTGGTACGCCGCCAACTGTTCCTCTTCCGTCGGCGCACTGTCCCGCTCCATAAAAAGGAATTCCGTGCGAAACAGCCCCACCCCTTCCGCGCCATACTGCAAAGCCACAGCCGCTTCCTGCGGGCTGCCGATATTAGCCGCTATCTCAACGCGACGGCCGTCCGCCGTTACCGCATCTTCCCGGCTGAGACGCTGTGCCTCTTGCCGTTCTTTTTGCCATTTGGTCTGTTCTTTCTTCAGGCGGGCCAGCGTTTTCTTGTCGGGATGAGGCCATAATTGACCGGTACGGCCGTCCAAAGCAATCATCTGGTCATCGGCCATGGCTGCCAGCGCCGGGCCAACCCCCACCACCGCCGGAATGCCCAATCCCCGCGCCAAAATCGCCGTGTGCGACGTCGCCCCGCCCCGCTCCGTAGCGATGCCCAACACCAGCGCCGGATCAAGCTGAGCCGTGTCCGAAGGCGTCAAATCTTCCGCCAGGAGGATGGCCGGTTGGGCCAGCGTAAACGTGGGGTGGGCCGCCCCCAGCAAATGACGCAGGACCCGCTGCCCCACATCCCGCACGTCCGCCGCCCGCGCCCGCATGTATTCATCCTCGATGGCCGCATACCGGGCTGCCACCGCTTCATATGCCGCCTGCCAGACCGCCTCCGCATTAGTTTTGCGCGCCAAAATCCGCTGGTGGGCATCCTCCAGCAGCGTCGGGTCTTGCAGGATGAGTTGGTGCGCCTCAAAAATATCTGCTTCAGATTGACCCATCTGCCGCCCGGCCGTTTCCCGAATTTGCTCAATTTCCTGAATGGCGGCAGCGACGGCCGTTTGCAGCCGCACCCATTCCCCCGCCGCATCTTCCACTTCCCGTTCCGTCACTTCCGGCAGCGTGGGGCGATAATGTACCGCTGGCCCAATGGCAATCCCCGGCGACCCGGCAATCCCGGCCAACACTCCCTCAATCTCCAGTCCCCGATCTCCAATCTCCACTTCCTGATCCTTCGGCAGGCTCAGGACGGCCTCATCCACATCCCCAAAATTATCATCCGCCAACGCCTGCAAAGCCGCCAGTGCCTGTGCTGCGTCCGGGCCAACGGCCGTAATTTCTACCGTCTCGCCCTGACGCACCCCCAGCGTAGCCACCTGATTGATGCTCTTGGCATTGGCCGCCTGCTCCCCTTTGCGCACCGTGATTTCAGCGTCAAATTGATTGGCGGTGCGCACAAATCGGGCTGCCGGCCGGGCGTGCAGCCCCAGCTTGTTGTGGACGGTCAGGCTGATGGATTGTCCCGTGGTAGATACGGCCGTCTCCCCCCCGACCACTTCTCCCTGAGTGACGCCCAACTGGGCCTGCTTCACCGTCAACGCTCCCGTCGCTTCCCCCATCACCGCCGTTGCCGAGCTGCCCAGCGAAGCTTGCACAACCGCCGCTATCGCTCCTTCCACCAACGGCGCAGCACACAAATGCACCTGCGCGGCCTCTTCCGGCGGCAAAAATTCCAGCGCCGTCTCCGCACTCAACAAAGCGCTGCCCAAATCCATCAACACCACCACCCCATCTTCGCTGTAAACAGATTGGATGGCAGTCAAAATTTTCATAGCATCCGTACCGATGGGGTTTTCCGGGTCATCAATACCACCCGCCGCCGCCAGAGGTACCGTTTCCCCCACCATCTGCCGGGCCAATTCCAGAACACCCTCGGCAATTTTTGCACTATGTGAAACAACAATAATGCCTACCATGAAATTTTATTTATGTCCATTATATTTATTAAAAGTACTCACCGGCGAACAAATTTATTAAAACTTACCGCCAGGGCAAACACCGCCCAAATAGACACGGCCGTACCCAATCCCCATAAAATAGCCGATCCCCATCCCTCTACCGGAGCCAGATTCCAGGTCATAAAACCGCCGAATCCCAAACTTACCACCAGTATCACAATCAAGCCGGTGCGCTGGCTCAGCCAGGAATCATTGGCTGAGGATACGACCGTACCCGAATTTTTCTTCTGCTGCTTCTTCTTCGATTTTTTTGCCATACACACTCCATCCAACTACCGCAGCACATCCGCCAACGGCCCTTCCACCTCATAGCCATACGCCGCGGCCAGCAATTCCACCGGATGCACGTTAGGCACACCCGTCGCCCCGGCAATGTGCCAGCGGCAGGTTTCACTGTCACACACCGCTACCGGCCCATTCACTTCATGGACAAACTCGAACAACGGCCGTCCCACTTCCATAGAAATCTCATACTTTTCCGCTTTATAACCATATGTGCCACCCACGCCGCAGCAAGCCGCCTCACTCTTGATAATGGTCAACTCCGGAATCAAATCCAGCACTTCAAGCGCCGGGAAACCAATACGATGCGCCCGGTACTGGCAAGGCGGATGGTACGCCAGCGTCAGGGGGATGGGTCGTAAATCGGCCGTGCGCAATTCACCCGCATCCAGCAAATGCACCAGAAACTCGTTAAAATCAAACGTATTGCCTGCCAGCAGCATGGCGTCATCCGTGTAGAAGGAAAGCAGTTCCGGCGCTTCCTCCTTGAGGGTCAGCGTGCAGCTTGTAGATGTGCCCACAATGACATATCCCTGCTTGACATAATCAATCAACTTCTTGATGTTGCTCTCGTGATATTTCTGCGCCGCGTCAAACTCACCGTTGGAAAGCAGCGGCAGCCCGCAGCAGTTTTGCGGCGGAATCAGCACTTCAAAACCGTTCGCTTCCAGCACATGCACGGCCGCTTTGCCCACGCGCGGTTCGTAATATTCGGTAGAACAGCCGTGGAAGTAGACTACTTTGCGTTGGGCCTGGGCCGGTTTTTCATGCTTTTTAGCCCATTTACTGAATTTTTCAGAGGCATAACCGGGCAGCGCCGCTTTAGGGGCAATGTCAAAAAACAGGTCGGCAAAATAACGGCCGAATCCGCTGCCCAACAAGAAGTTGGAAATAGGATAGACCGGCTGACCCAGCTTCCCCAATGTTTCTGGCCGGGCAATCAAATTATTACGCACCTTATGTTTGAGCGGCACTTTATCTTGCTCCACGATGGTCGCCCGTGCCCGGGCATTCATCTCGGCAATACGCACACCGTTGGGGCACACCATGTTGCACACCCGGCAGCCGCTGCAATAATCCACCGAATAATCCGGCGTCTCCTGCTGCCCCTGCCGAAAACGAGCCGCTTGCGGCCCTTCGTATTTGGGGCCGGGGAACAAGTCAGTCACGGCCGTAACCGGACAAGCCGTCACACAGATATTGCATTTGATACATTCATCCAGCGATGCCTCCGCCGGCCGGTGCGGCATCAACTCAATGTCCGTTTGCGCTCCCCAAATGTTAAATGTCATACTGCCAACCTCCCCGCCACATACCCCGTCACCAAAGCAATTCCCTCAAAAGAGCGTTCCTGAATCGGTTCGCAGTGAGCCAGCGTCGTACCCGCGGCAAACAGATTTGACAATAGAGGCTGCTCGCTGCCATTCACCGGCTGAAACTGCTCATTTACACTGATGCCCGTCTGGTAAATGGGATGGCCCCGTTTGTCCATAAAGTCCGTGTGGAACCAATCCAGGTGATTGTCCGGGGCGTTCACTGGCAGGTCAAAGACCACTTCTTTCACACCGCCCTGGTAGCTGGCGTAGATGCCGCCGCCCAGGATGCCGCCCGTGCTTAACACGTAATTTTCGGCGCGATGAGCCCGGTTGCGGGCCGCCGTTTCTGTGAATACGGCCGTCACCCGGCCCCCATCCTTCTCCGCTCCCACCGCTTCCATGCCGTCAAACACCCAGCCGCCTTCGGCCTGAATCGCGTCCCGCAAAATGTGATGCAGCCGAATTCCGGCCACCGACGGCGGCAGCGTAGGGATTTCAAAAACAGGCCGCTCCAGCAGATCAGACATCGCTTGCCAGACGGCCGTCGCCTCCCGCAGCCCTAACACCGCCGGAAAACCCACCCGCGCCGCTGTTCCCAGTTTCGGCTTGAGCGCCTGGGCCACCTCCTGCCGGAACGCTGCCTGCTCCATCATATTTGCCAGCACCACCGAAGTCAGCCGGTGCTGCCGGGCCAGCGCAGGCAAATCCAGCATCACGTATTCCGCCGGGATACCTTGCTGTGTCAGATTGTCAGCCGCCACGTGAGGATAAAAATCCACAAACTGCTTAAATCCCACTAAGAGCATGGCTGCATCGCTGCTCAAATCCCCCGCCGTCATCGTCTGCGGCGCTAAACAAGTCGGGCGGAATGTGCCTACGGCCGTAGGCAGCAGCCAATTCTTCTCCGGCGTCCCCTCCAGCGGATACCCCGCCTCAGCGCATAAATCCTGAAACGCGCTCAAGGCCGCCACGATGTTATCCAGACCGGTCAGAGCATAAGGATGTTGGGGCTTTTCCTGTATCAATTGCGCGATGGCCTGGAGGGGGTTGGTGACGGCCGCATCCGCATCCAGCGGCCAGTACCCCAATAAATCAATACAACCGGAATGCCAATGCGTCGCCCCCCAGCCCTTGGCCAGAACCTGCACTTTTTTGTCTGGCCCAGCAGCTTGCCACGCGGCCGTCAATCCCGCCAGCCCCGCGCCAATCACCAAAACATCTTTAAGATTCGCCATTACGTAACCGCCTTTGGATTATCCTCAATAGACCCTTTCTCATACATGGCCGGGCCAAGCCGCGAGGCCGTTTCTCCCGGCAGATGATCCGCATTGAGGACAGACAGGTAAATCAATTCATCCAGCCGCTCCTGCTTGAGCTGCTGCCCCCACAAAATCGGCCGCAGCCCCTTCCACCGTTCCTGCAAAAAGTCACGCAGCGTCACATTGGTTACTTCCACCGGGTCATCCCGCAGTTCGTGCCAGATACCGGCGGCCCGGTAGGTGCAAAAACCACCCTGACACGGCCCCATCCCCAGGCGAATGTCCCGGCGCACGTCGTCCAGCGTGTGGGCTATCCCTTTGGTGATGGCGTGTTCTACGTCTGCCCGTGTTACCAATTCGCACTCGCAGATCAAGGCGTCGAATTTCTTCTCTTTTTCCACTTCGGCCAGCCGTTGGCCCAAATAGTGATAGCTTCCGGTGTGGCCAAAGGGATTGGGGACAGGAGTTTCGGCGGTGGTACACGGCCGTTCCACCCCCAACTTCTCGCACACCCGATTCACCGTCACTTCCGCCATCTGCCGGAACGTCGTCCATTTGCCGCCGGTAATGGTAATGAAGCCGGTCACGCCGTCCCGCGTTTCGTGATCCAGCAGGGTGTAGGCGCGGGTGACGTCGCGGGTGTCGGCCACTTTCGTTTCCTGGTACAACGGCCGTACCCCACCCCAGCAGCGCAGCATCCGCGTCTCCTTCCAGACGGGAACCAGCTTGGCCGCCTCCTCCATCATCAGATTCACTTCCCACGGCTCAATGGCAAAATGTTCCGGGTCGGCCACCCGCTCATCCGTCGTGCCAATAATCGCCACCGTATGCGCCGGTACAATGATGTCCCCGTCGGCCGGCATCTTGCAGCGGTTGACCACCGTATTGACCACCCGGTGCGCCGCGGCAATCATCGTCCCCTTGCCCGGCATTATATTCACTTCAATGCCAATCGTGCCGGCAATTTTGCCCGCCCAGGCTCCCGCTGCGTTTACCGTGATGTCCGCGTAAATCGTCACATCTTCATCCCGCACCAAGTCATGGCACAGCGCCCCCACAATTTTGTCGCCATCCTGAATCAGGTTCTTAACCTCGTGGTAATTCAGCACCTGCGCCCCATGCTGTCGCCCTAGTTCCGCCACTGACTGCGTAGCTAAAAATGAATCAGCCGAACCATCCGGCACGCGAAAACAGCGCTGCATTTGCGCATTCAGATTCGGTTCCTCGCGCAGCATCACCGCCACGTCAATCTCCTCACTGGGAACACCGGTGTCGTCACACGCCTGCAAAAACGTATCGCCAAAATCGGGGTCGTCCCAGGGCGTCACCACAAAGAAGCCGCCTGTATCTTCAATACAGTGCGGCATAATCCGGCGCAGGATAACATTTTCTTCAATGCACTCTGTAGCCGCTTTGGGGTCCTTCACCACATAACGGCCGCCGCTGTGCAGCAGCCCGTGATACCGCCCTGTCGTGCCATGCGTCAGGTCGCGCTTTTCCACCAAAACAGCCTTAAACCCACGCAGCGCCAGGTCGGCCAGCACCCCCATACCGGTCGCCCCCCCGCCAATCACCAAAACTTCCGTTTGAATTGTGCGCATTGATTCCCCTCTTCGGCAACCAATAGTCGGTGGTCAGACTATCGTTTACCATTCCTCCTGCAGAATGCGGCTTTCAAAAAGCAACCGGTTATTGGGCAATTTGTTATAACAAATTGCCCAATAACCATTATCTTAATCCTTATTCTACCCAATCAAAAGTACGAGTGACAGCCTTCTTCCAGTAGTGGAACAGTTCCGTGGGGGCCTTGCTGTCCCGGTCCGGTTCCCAGGTCTTGTCCACACCCCAGTTCTCGCGCATCTCGTCCGTGCTGCTCCAGAAGCCCACCGCGTAACCGGCCGCATACGCCGCGCCCAGGGCTGTGGTCTCAGCAACCATCGGCCGCACGACCGGTACCTGAAGCACATCCGACTGGAACTGCATCAGCAGGTCATTGTAGACCATGCCGCCGTCCACCTTCAGCGCCTTCAGGCTCACGCCGGAATCTTTTTCCATCGCATCCAGCACTTCGCGGGTCTGGTAAGCCGTGGCTTCCAACGCGGCCCGGCAGATGTGGCCCTTGTTCACGTAGCGGGTCAGCCCGGCAATCACACCGCGGGCATCCGATTTCCAATATGGGGCAAACAGGCCGGAGAAGGCCGGGACGAAGTAGACGCCGCCATTATCCTCAACGGTTTTAGCGTAATCCTCAATGTGGAAGGAGAAGTCAAAGAAGTTGAGATTATCCCGCAACCACTGCACCAGCGCGCCGGTAATGGCAATGGAACCTTCCAAAGCATACACAGTCGGTTCATCGCCGAATTTGTAGCAAACGGTGGTGAGCAGGCCACTCTCGGAAGGCACAATCTCCGTACCGGTATTAAGAATCATGAAGCAGCCGGTACCGTAGGTATTTTTGGCCTCACCTACCTCGAAGCAAGCCTGGCCTACCGTGGCCGCTTGCTGGTCGCCCAGGTCGCCGGAGACGGGAATTTTCCCGCCAAAGGGGCCGTCTTCAGTGGTATAGCCATAGACATCGGATGACGGCCGTATTTCCGGCAGCATACTCTTAGGCACACCCATCACATCTGTGATGGAATCAGACCAGCGCAACCCATCTAGATTCATCAACATGGTACGGCTGGCATTGGTCACGTCCGTCACGTGCGCGCCACCCTTGGGGCCACCCGTCAGGTTCCAGATGACCCAAGTATCCATATTGCCAAAGATAGCATCACCCTTCTCGGCCGCTTCCTTAACGCCCGGCACATTGTCCAGAATCCAGCGGATTTTGGGGCCGGAGAAGTAAGTTGCCAATGGCAGCCCTACCTTGTCCCGGAAGCGGTTCTGGCCTACGCTGCCTTCAAATTCCTTAATGAGCTTATCTGTACGGGTATCCTGCCACACGATAGCGTTGTGATACGGCTTGCCCGTATTCTTGTCCCAGACCACCGTCGTTTCCCGCTGATTGGTTACACCTACAGCGGCAATGTCGGCGGCCGTAGCGCCGGCATCCTCCATAGCAGCTTTAATAACATCCTGGGTGCGGTCCCAGACTTCCATCGGATCATGTTCTACCCAGCCCGGTTTGGGGTAAATTTGCTCATGTTCCATCTGGTGTATACCGACCGGTTCGCCGGCATGATTAAAAAGCATACAACGGGTACTGGTCGTACCCTGATCAACTGCGGCTACATACTTTGCCATTTTTAACTCCTTTCCTTAAAAGTTCAACTTCTCAGAGAAGTTGAACTTTTAACTATCACACACCTTTCACAGTCTCCAACAACGCATTTATTATCAGATAAGACGAGGTTGCCCCGGGGTCCTGGTGACCGATGCTGCGTTCACCGAGGTAGCTGGCCCGGCCCTTACGCGCCTGCATGGGAATCGTATCTTTCATGCCCTGCTCGGCCGCAGCCACGGATTTCTCCAGGGCTGTCACCGTATCGTCCCCAGCTTCTACCGCGGCCTTAAGGGCACTCATAGCCGGTGTCCAGGCATCAATCATCGTTTTATCTTCGGGCACAGCCCGGCCGCGCTGCACCACACCATCTACCCCGGCTTGCAGCATTTTGTACAAATCTTCATTGCTCAACTCTTCTTTGGCCATAACAGCCATGCCGGCCCGCATATAAAACGTGCCGTACAACGGCCCGCTGGCCCCACCCACACTGGAAAGCAGGGTCATCCCCGTTGTTTTGAGGATATTGCCAATGTCCTTATCAGCCACAGTGGGCAGTTTTTCCATGACCTTATTAAAACCGCGGGTCATATTAATGCCGTGATCGGCATCACCAATGGGCGAGTCAAGTTCGGTAAGATATTCTTTATTTTCGTTGAGGACTACGGCCGTTTCTTCCAGCCAGGTAACGATTTGTTCTTTGGTTACAGTCATAGTGATACCCTTTCGGTGACCGGTTAACGGTAAACGGTAATCGGTAAACTGATACCGATTACCGTTTACTGATCACCGAATCAAACGCCCCAACGCAAACCGGGTGTATTCACCGGTGCATCCCAGAATTTGAGAATTTCCTCATCCGCCTTGAGTAAAGTAATGGAGAATCCCTGCATTTCCAGAGAGGTAATGTAGGGGCCAATAAGGTTACGCACGATATTGATGTCGCGCCCTTCACAAATCTGGGCCACCCGACGGTAAACCGCATAAAGCTCAGAAACCGGGGTGCCACCCATACTGTTGACAAAGGCAATGATCTCGTCGCCGGCCTCAAAGGGCGGATCTATCAACTCGACGTCAATCCATTCGCCATGTTCATTGTCCCATTCCCGCACGGTGCGGGCATAGGGGCCATCGTCCAGAATTTCGGCCATCATGTCATCTACGATTTCATCTACGGCTTTCATTTTTTCCCGCCGCATTCCCGGTTCACCGTGAATCCCAATGCCGATTTCGATTTCATCATCACCTAACTCGAAAGTGGGCTTTCCAGCAGCAGGGACTGTGCAGGAAGTGAGAGCCATGCCCATGGAACGGCCGTATTTATTCACTTTGCGAGCCAGATCCGCACACTGTTTCAGATCATAGCGAGCTTCGGTGGCCGCGCCCACAATCTTCTCGGCCAGCACCGTCGTGCCTACACCGCGCCGTCCGGCTGTGTAGAGGCTATCCTTCACGGCTACATCATCATCAATCAGGATGCTTTGCACCGCAATACCGTCAGCATAAGCCAGTTCGGCGGCCGTTTCAAAGTTCAGCACGTCGCCCGTGTAATTCTTGACAAGAAACAGGACGCCAGCGCCACCGTTGACAGCCAAAGCCGCCTCATACATCTGATCCGGCGTAGGCGAAGTAAACACCTCGCCGGGGCAAGCCGCATCCAACATGCCATAGCCCACAAAGCCACCGTGCATCGGTTCATGCCCACTGCCGCCGCCAGAAATCAAGGCGACTTTACCTTCTACCGGGGCATCAGCCCGGTAAACATAGGTGGGATCAAAGTGAACCTTAACGTAGTCGGGATGGGCCAGAGCCATACCTTCCAACTGTTCCTTGACCACATCATCTACAGCGTTAATTAATTTTTTCATCATACACTCCTAAAACAACGACTATCTACCAATAATTAATCCAGCAACTTCAGGCAATCATCGTTGTGCAAATGTCCTGAAATGGCTTATTCATCTTCACCAGGCAAGAAGGGAGTGATAAACCAATCATAACAAAAGACCCCAATTGCCCCGGAAATCAAGGGTATCAAGACGGGGGGGATCAACCAATAGAGACCATCAAACAAACCCTTCGTCCCTACAATTGCACCAAAAATACGCGGGCCGAGGTCACGGGCCGGATTGATGGAATAACCGCTGGGACCGCCAAGCGACAGACCAATCGCCAGAACGGTAAAACCAACCAGTAAAGCACCCAAATTAGCCTTTGTCTGGACGCCCCAGTTCCTGTCATCAAACGCTGCCAGAACACCCCAGAGAAGTACCATAGTGCCAAAGAATTCAGCAATACTGGCGTTCAAAATGGAATAAGTTCCGGCAGCGCCATCAGCATAGGAACCGGCTGCGCTCCAGTAAGACGATCCCCAGAGAGCACCAGGTCCGGTTGCCCATACGTTAGGCATCCCAGCTGCTTGCAAGCCTTCCATGTAAATCAGGTAAACGGCCGCAGCGCCCAAAAATGCACCAATTAATTGAGCAATGATATAAGGCGCCACTTTACCCCAGGGGAAACCCCGCTTGGCGGCCATAGCCACCGTTACAGCCGGGTTGATGTGCGCGCCAGTAACACCGCCAGCTACATAAACGGCAATCACAACGGCAAAACCCCAACCCCAAGCTATCGTATTCCAATTATAAGCGGCTGACTCCAGACGAGGGGCCAAACCAACATTGGCTACAACACCATCACCCAATAGGATAAGGATGAAAGTACCAAATACTTCAGCAATCAATTCGCCAGTTAAACCTTTCTGTTTCATTTTTCCTCCTGGAAAATTTTCTATTAATAAGTTAAATTAGAGAGACGTGATCCAGAAATCTTGTGCCAAAGTGACACCACGCCCTAAACTCAAATGCCAATCTATCTTCTTAATCTCTTCGAGAACACAGGGGGTATGAAGTTACAGGTATTGGGGCATGGTTTGTGTCAACATCACCTCCTTCTTCAGATCGGTAATGTACCAACTGCACATGTACCTGGAAGCTAACGGCCGTCATCCGACAACCGGCCACCCTCCAGGCAAAATCACTTGTAAAATTGTGAGGTAATTACAAATAAATCTCTTCCCAAATGCTCAAAACGTCAGGCGACGTTACGTTGAGCCGTGCATGTTACAAAGATTCGTCATTCGGGGAGAAGACTTCTGTATCTTGAGCGTTGCCCACAAGGGGCAGGCTCTCTTGTAAGTTATGCACAAGGAACATCATAGGGGATCATGGGGATAGGAATCAAGTAATGGATAAAAAATGTTTCACATTGAAACACCGGGGTTTTACGGCCGTTTGAACTGCTCCGGCGCTATGTCCAGTCGCTTCATTTTACGCCACAAAGTTGTGCGGCCAATGCCCAACTGCTGGGCCATCTCCGAAACACGCCCCTGACAGGACCAGCCAGCCCGCATAATCGCTTCTCGCTCCGCCGCGGCAATGGACACCACAGGCAGCGGTTGCGGGTACGCGCCCTCAATGACCCGGCCGTACCGCACCCCCTCCGGCAGATCAGACACCCGAATCAATTGGCCGGTGCATTGGCTGCACGCCCGTTCCAGCACACTTTCCAATTCCCGCACATTACCCGGCCAGGGATACGCTTGCAACACTGCCGCTGTAGCCGGCTCAATAGCCACAGCCTTACAATCCCCCTCCGGTGAACGTCGTAAAAATTGGTTAGCCAGCGGCAGAATATCTTCTTTGCGGTAACGCAAGGGCGGTATGCGCAATTTGAACACGCCAAAACGATAATAAAGCTGGGACAAAAACTGACCGTCCGCTACATACTGCTCCAGATCAACTGAAGTAGTAGCCATGATGCGCACCGTCACCGGAATGGGATAGGTGCTGTTCAGACGCATAATCTGGTGCGTCTCGATGACGTGCAGGAGCGCCGCCTGCATTTCCAGGGAGAGCTGCTCCACTTGATCCAAGAGCAGCGTACCTCCCTCGGCTAACTCAAATTTGCTGGGACGGCCGTTTCCCGCAGCATCCGTTTCATACCCCAAAAATTCGGCCGTCATCAATTCATGAGGCACAGCGCGGCAGTTGATGGCTATAAACGGCCGTTCTGCCTGAGGACTGGCATTGTGAATAGCCTGCGCCAGCAAATTCTTACCGGCACCCGCCTCCCCCAACAGCAGCACCGGGGCCAACCCTTTGGCAGCCACTTCCGCCTGCCGCAAAAGGCGCTGCATTGGCCGCGACTCTCCCACAAAATCAGCCAGAGTCA
>JAJRTP010000645.1 GCA_024278255.1 Chloroflexota bacterium
AATCCAGAGATACGGCCGTGCGCTGCTGCCACCGGGCGTAAATCAACATCAGGAGGAAGGTAAACGTGATTTGAATCAGGGCCAAAACGGCGGCTACGTCGGCCCGGAGAAAGGTGACGTACTGGCGGTAAATTTCCGTCTCGATGGTGCTGAAGGCGGGGCCGCCCAAGATGAGAATAACGCCAAAGCTGGTAAAGGTGAACAGGAAGACGAGCAAAGAAGCACTGATGAGCGACGGCCGTAACAAAGGCAGCGTCACCTCCCAAAAGGCCCGCCACCGGGATGCGCCCAACGTTTGCGCCGCTTCCCTCAGGCGCGGGTTCAGATTGGCCCAAAAGCCGCCCACCAGCCGCACCACCACGGCCACGTTGAAAAACACGTGGGCCAACAGAATAATCGTGATGGTTTGGTCAATGTGGATGGGCGCTTTTTCCAGGTTAAACAGGATCATCAATGCCTGGTTAATGGGTCCGTTGGCCCCCCACAAGGCGCGAAAGGCGGCGGCTACCACGACGGTAGGCATGACAAAGGGAATCGTTACCAGAGCGCGCAGAGCCGCTTTGCCCCGAAACTGGTAATGGGCAAACAGGTAAGCGGCCGGCAGCCCTACGATCAGGGTGAGCAGGGTGGACAGGACGGCTTGCCACAGGGTAAACCAGAGAATGCGGCGGAAATACGGCCGTGCCGCCAACTCTTCAAAGGCCACGGCCGTCAGACTCAACCGTAAAATATTGACCAGCGGATAAAAGAAAAACGCCCCTAAGAAAGCCAGAGGGATGGCCAGGAGAACGGCCGTGAGGAGAAAGCGTTTGCGCATAGTTTGAGATTGGAGAATGGAGATTTTCAACTTCTAATCTCTCCTTTTCACATCGGCCAAAAAATCGGCAAAAATATCACCATCAAAATCCAGATTAGAATGGTCAGCGGCAGGCCGACGCGGGCGTAATCGAAAAAGCGATAGCCGCCCGGCCCATACACCAGCACGCAAGCCTGATGACCAATCGGCGTCACGAAAGAGTTGGAGGCGGCAATGGCGATGCCCATCACAAAGGCATAGGGGCTGACGCCTAGGCCAAATGCTGTCTGGATGGCAATGGGGGCGACTAAAACGGCGGCGGCCGCATTGGACATAAACGCCGTCAACATCGTCGTCAGAATAAACAGACCCACCAAAACACCGCGCGGTCCCAACCCTCCCACGATATTGATAATGCCGTCGGCCAGAAATTGCGCCGTGCCCGTTTTTTCCATAGCAATACCCATCGGCAGCATCCCGGCAATGAGGAAGACTGATTTCCATTCCACCGATTTATATGCTTCATCCAGGGTCAGGCAGCCGGTGAGGACAGCCAGCACGGCCGCCAGCACGGCCGCTACGGAAATATGCAGCAGCCCGGTAGCCACGGAAGCAATCATAAAGCCAAAAATCAGCATGATGATGACCGCCTTGTCATGCCGCCGGCTGCGGTAGACCGGCTTGCGCAGGAGCAGAAAGGCGGGGTCATAGCGCAGAGCTTCAATGCGATCCCGTTGACCGTATACCAGCAGCGTATCCCCTAACCGCAGCGGTTCATCTGCCAGCCGCCCCAGTACGGGGGCTTCTTCCCGCCAGATTGCCAGGACGGTCAGCCCGGTACGGCCGCGAAAATCCATCTCCCGCAGTGACTTGCCGATGAAGTGCGCCTTTTGGCTGATAACCAGTTCCGCTACGGTGGCATCAGGCGACTGCAAATCCCGTTCCCGGATGCCGTCTGACTGGATGGAGACGCCAATTTCTTCGTGGACACGCACAATCTGGTCGTGATCGCCGCGAATGAGCAGGATGTCGTCCGGCAGAATTTCCCGTTCCGCCAGGACGCCGGTATGGAGACGGCCGTCTTCCACAATACCCACCACCGTCAAATCATACTTTTCCCCCAGGCGGCTGCCGGCAATGGTCTGCCCTATTAGCGGCGATCCTTCATCCACGTGCAGTTCCGTCAGATAATCCCGCACCTGGTATTCTTCCGTTAAATCTTCTTCGGGATGGGTGGTTTGTTCGATTTCAGGCAGCAGGCGGCGGCCAATGAAGGTCAGGTACAAGATGCCGCTGGTGGCAATAATCAGACCCATGGGCGTGTAATCGAACAGGGAAAACGGTTCCAGGCCGACTTCGGCCAGAGCGTCGCTGGCTAACAGGTTGGGCGGCGTGCCGATCAGGGTAGTTACGCCCCCCAGTAAAGAGGCGTAGGCCAGGGGGATGAGTAGTTTGGAAGGAGAAATATTGGCTTCTTTACCTAACCCAATCGTGATCGGCAGCAAAACGGCCGTGGCCCCAATATTGTTCATAAAAGCGGACATTACCGCTACCGCTACCAGAATGACAAACAGCAGCCGCAATTCACTGCCTCCGGCCACGCGGCGGATGCGGCGGCCAATGCCATCCGCCACCCCCGTATACAGCAGTCCGGCGCTGACAATGTAGATGGCCCACACGGTAATGACCGCCGGATTGGAAAAGCCGGAAAATCCTTCCTGCGGCGTCAGCGTGCCCGTCAGAATCAGGGCCAGCATCACCATCAAAGCAACCAGGTCGGCCTGGATTTTTTCCGAGGCAAACAGCACGATGGCCACGCCTAATATAAACAGTACCAATGCAATATCGCCGGTCAACCTGTCCTCCGGGGATGGTGTTGTAAAGTTGTAAGGTTGCAGGGTTGCAAAGTCATTCTGTCATTATGCCACCTTGCCACTTTGCCACCTGCCGCTTTTACAATTGTATCTGATTTTGGGAGAGGGGAAGCAAACTCGATGATCTTAAAGGCCCAACCCCCAACTGTATTCCAGATTGCCAAAGCCTTGCCCTATGGTTTCTTTGTTGATGAGCTTGTTCCCGATACGGCCGTCTAGCTCCTGCATCCGAAACATATATTCGTTGTAGCTCCAATGTGTCTCCTTACGGCCGCCCAGCACAGGCCGGTCAATGTAGAAGCGGGTATGCCCCCGCACATCGGCCCGGAAACGGAGAAAATCACCCTGCTTGTTGCTCACCTCCACCGCAAAATCCGGGTGCGGCCCCTCGGTGAAGAACGGTGTGACTGATGCCTTGTCGAACAGGATTTGTTCTGACGGGCCATACCAATCCCAAAAACCGGCCTGTCCCACTGGCAGGGTGCGCTGTTCCTGTTTTTCGCTGTTGAAGAAAGTATACCCTTTGCGGAAAAGCTGCCGCCCGACGTAGGGGATGTAGGCGGAAAACATGCTGCCATCCGGGAAAACAGACCAGACCCATTTCCAGGGAAAGGTGGGCACATTGAGGCAGACTCTTTGGAAATAGCCAATGCCCTCCAGGGTTTCCCGGCCGGTGGGCAGATCAAACTCGCCCTTAAACTGCATTTGCCGCCAGGCAACGAAGTGTGTGCCGCCTAAAAATGTGTCAATGTTGAGCGATTCGTGGGGCGAGGTGTGTAGAGAAAATAGCTCACCCCACGCTGCAAAATTGGCCCCACCGCCAGGCCAACGCCAGGATGATTCCAGGGCTAAGGGATGGCTTGTCGCGGCGTGAATTTCGCCGCCGTATGGCTCTCCATCTGCTTGATCGCCCCAGGATGTGATGGAACCGGTGGCGTCCAGTGTGGTCAGGGCGGGCTGCTTTAACATTTTGTGTATTTGTGCGCCGTCAAAATACCAGCCTACGTTCATGGCGTAAAATTGGTCAATGCCGTTTTCGATGGGCCGCTGCAAATCCAGCCCCGGCATCCAGACGTCATTGACCCGGATGCGTACCCCGACGCGGGTCGCCATGGAGAACATGAGTTGGCGACGGCCGTATCCCTCTTCATCTTGGGGGAACAACAAGAAAAACCACCAGGACGACGACGTGCGCTTCTGCATCTGCGGCATTTGCGACCAGATTAAATCGTAAACTCGTTGGTGTTCGGCCATTGTTTTGTAAATTGTTTTTTCTGTCATCGGTGCGACTCCCGTAAAAACTGCTTGATTTCCACTGCTAGTTTTTCCGGCGCTTGATATTGGAGAAAATGTTTGGGGCCGGCGATGCGCTTGAAGCGGGCATTCACCAGCCGCTGCGCCAACCGCTCCCCTTCTTCCACCCGGAATACCGAATCGTGATCGGAAAACATGACCAGCGCCGGGATGTCCCACATTTCTACCTGGGCCAGAATGTCCCGCCAGATGGGGGTGGTGGGGTGATGGGCGTGGTAGGGGATCATTTTGGGGAAAGCGGCGATGCCGGCCCGTGTTTCCGGCGTGGGATTGGCCCGAAAGTACACTTGCTGGTCTGCCTCATCCATCACGGCCACACCCATCTTCTGGAAAAGCCCTTTCTGGCGGATGAGGTAAGAGGCCAGGCGGGGGGTGCGAGCCAGAATGTGGAAGGGCAGTTTGTAGGCGGGGGCAAGGCGCATCACTGGTTCGTTCAGGGTGTTGAGGATGATGAGATGGGTGTAGCGCTCTTTTTCCTGCACGGCCGTGCCCAACCCAATCGGCCCACCCCAGTCATGCACCACCAAGGCCACATCCTGCAAATCCAGCGCCCGTACAAATTCTGTGATGATGGCAATGTGCCGGGGCAGGGAATAATCCGCTTCCTGTGCTGGTTTATCTGAGAGACCAAAGCCCAGTAAATCCGGGGCGATGCAGCGGTAATCCGGGGCCAGCCGCTGGATGAGCCGGGCGTAGACGTAGGCGCTCACCGGGTTGCCGTGCAGCAGCAAGATGGGCTTGCTCCCCGTGCCTTCGTCAAAATAGGCAATTCGGTGGCCCAATACAGCCACAAATTGGGGTTGAAGGGTAAAGTTTGGCGGGTAGATGGTTTGCGCTGTGGTTTCTGAGATCATGTTGGGGCGTTACGGCCGTTTACATCTGCTCAAAAATCGTGTGTGTTTGCTCCGGCAGCTCGGCCTGAAATACCTCACAGCCGCTGGTAGCCACCCCGTCCCGGCTGACCGCTTTTATCAGCAGACTGGCCAGAGACGCGGACATTTTGCCATTTTGAATGGTAGCCAGCCGGGCAACCCGCTTCACATTTTCTGCCACAATTTTGTTGCTTTCGACCTTGACCAATTCCTGCGTCATCATCTCATGGTCTTGCTTGATCATCCAGTCGAAGATGCGGTGCGATTCCTTGAAACCATCTGCATATTCCTGATAAGCTTGCCCGGCGCTGGCCGGGTCTTGCAGAAATTGGGGGGCCAGGTAGCCGGAAACCAGAGCCGCCCCGACGCCGGAAGCGGAAGGGAACCAGACTTGCCCGTAGGATGGCCCGGCTAACAGCCAGTTACGGCCGTAAGCCCGATCATAGTAGAAATATTGCTGGAAGGGCAGCATCATCACCTCGCGTCGTTGGCTGAATACGGCCGTGAAGTCCAGACCGCGCCGGGCATAAGCCGCCGCCACCCAATCCATCACCTCATCTTTGTCCAGCTCAACCCCTTCTTCGAGCGGGATACTTACCCCGACCGAGATGTATGACCCCAGCGGAATAGCCCAGGCCAGACCATCCACCGCATCCCAATCCTGGTACAAGCGCAAAATGTTTGTGGCATGTTCCCACTCTTCGCCAAACAATTCTTCTTCCGGCGTGCCTTCCGGCGCGTGAAAATGGGTATACACCACGCGCTGCGGCTCACTGATATATTCGATGGGCAGATCAATCGTGCGGCCCAACAGGCGAATGTGGTTCGTGCAGTCGAACACAAAAGACGGCTCCAGTGTCTCCCCATCGGCCAGATGCAAAGCTGTAAACGTGTCTGTCCCGGCATCATAATCCAGAGATTCAACCAATACATTCTTGTGGAGGCAGCAGTTATCAGCTACTATCTTTTTATAGAGGTCATGATCAAAGCCAATGCGATCTACGTGGATAAATTCGGCCGGGGAGTCAAAGCCAATCATCTTTAAGCCCACCTGGCGGCTCAGTGTTTGAGCAAAATTACATGACGTGGCGTATTTTCCCAGAAATACAGTGATCCATCTCTTCTTGAAATAATATTCGTCAAACTCGGGGTAAAACCTCAGCAAAGCCAGCGTGCCCGCCGGATCGATGGATTCGCCCAATCTGGGTACATTGGTGGGTGGCGCGCCCAACAAAATGTGAGGGATTCCGGCTTGAGATAAATTATCGCTGATAGCCATGCCCGACAGCCCCGCGCCAATAATAACCGGCAACTTTTCCTTCTCGTTCATTTCTCCTTCCTTTGTGTGATTGATAACTGCCCAACAACCCGATAGTGACTGATTTTGTATCCTATTAGATAAATTGCGTCAACTCATTTCAATTCTTGACAGGCTGGGCGAAATCTGGCATACTTAATCTAACTGGTCAGACCACTTACCAAAGGATAAAATGATGCCCGACTGGATCGCACCGCAGCGCCCCAATTCATACGCCGAACAATCTCTAGTGAGTGCTATTCTTGATGGTACGTTTCCGGTGGGTTCTTCTTTGCCCGGTGAGCGTACCTTATCCACCCAATTGGGTGTCACCCGGCCCACCTTGCGCGAAGCTATCCAGCGGCTGGCCCGTGATGGCTGGTTGACGGTGCGGCAGGGGAAGCCGACGCTGGTCAATAATTATTGGCGGGAAGGCGGCCTCAATGTCTTGAGCGCGCTGGTACAATATTCGCAGCAGCTTCCGCCGGATTTTGTGCCTAATTTATTGGCAGTGCGCTTGCAGTTGGCCCCGGCTTACACACGGGCGGCCGTTATCCATGCGCCGGATGAAACGCTGGTTTGCCTGAACGGGTACGAGGAGTTGGCAGACACGGCCGTAGCCTTCGCCCATTTTGACTGGCAGTTACACCACTGTTTGACCATTGCTTCCGGTAATCCCATTTACACCCTCATCCTGAACGGGTTTGCCGGATTTTACGAGGAACTGGCCCAACTTTATTTTGCCCGGCCGCAGAGCAGGCAAACCTCCCGCCAATTTTACGCTGACCTGGCCACGGCCGTCACCCAACAAGACGCCACTCTCGCCGAACACATCACGCGGGAAGCGATGGAGCAGAGTTTGGCGTTGTGGCAGAATATTTGAGTGTCAGTAATCAGTAATCAGTAATCAGTTTTCAGTGTTCAGTGCGGAATAGTCTGACTGAAAACTGAACACTGAACACTGAACACTGCACACTGAAAACTGAACACTGGAAGGAGAAAACCATGCGTCGTTGGAATGGATGGGGCGACACCACAACTGATTATCCACTGCCGGAAAACGCCCTGGAGATATTGGAAAACTGGGTTGGCCCGACCGCGCCGCCCCGTGACGTGACCTTTGCCCAGGCAGTGTCTGCCGTGCCGAATTCCCGCCTGCCGGCACATCCGCTAATCAGCCAAAAGCCAGACGTTCGGCTGCGCCACGCCCGCGGCCAGAGTTTGCCGGATTTGATTGCGCTGCGCAGCGGCCGTATCGGGGTGTTTCCCGATGGGGTGGCTTTTCCCAGCAGCGATGACGAGGTCGTGGCTCTCATCCAGTTTGCCGGACAGCATGGTTTTCGCCTGATTCCCTACGGCGGCGGCACCAGCGTGGTAGGCCACATCAACCCGGAACCGGGGGAGACGCCGGTGATTACGGTGGATTTGCAGCGATTGAACCGCCTGCGCTATTTTGATGAAACCAGCCAGTTGGCTACCTTTGGCGCGGGGGTGCAGGGGCCGGATTTGGAAGCGCAACTGCGGGCGCGAGGCTATACGCTGGGGCATTTCCCCCAGTCGTTTGAGCTGTCTACCCTGGGTGGCTGGGTGGCGACTCGTTCCAGCGGGCAGCAATCGTTGGGCTACGGCCGTATCGAAAACCTGTTCGCCGGGGGTACGTTGCATTCACCTGCGGGCAAACTGCCCCTGCCGCCGCTGCCCGCATCTGCGGCCGGGCCGGATATTCGCCAGGTCGTTTTGGGCAGCGAGGGGCGGCTGGGCATTATCACCGAGGCCACCATGCGGGTTTCTCCGCTGCCGGAGCGGGATGATTTTCACACCATTTTCTTCCCCGATTTTGCGGCCGGGCGGGAAGCGGTGCGCCGAATTGTGCAGGCGGGGCTGCCGCTTTCCATGATGCGTTTGAGTACGGCCGTAGAAACCCAAACCACCCTGGCGTTGGCCGGTCACGAAAAGCTCATCGGCACGCTGGACAAACTGCTGGCTCTGCGTGGTGTAAAGGAAGGCAAGTGTATGTTCCTGGTCGGCTTTACCGGCAATAAAGATGTGACCAGAACCAGCCGGAAGGAAACGTTGAGGATAACCGGGCAGCACAAAGGGGTGCATGTGGGCCGTCAATTTGGCAAGCAGTGGCAAAAAGGGCGCTTCCGCACGCCCTATTTACGCAACAGCTTGTGGGAGGTGGGCTACGTGGTGGATACGTTGGAAACGGCCGTCAACTGGTCAGGCGTCCCCGGCATGATTAGGGCCATCGAAACCGCCCTCACCGAAGCAGCCGCCGGCTTTAACGAGCAAATTCACGTCTTCACCCATCTTTCCCACGTTTATACAACCGGGGCCAGCGTCTACACCACCTACCTGTTCCGCTTGGCAGCCGATCCCGACGAAACGTTAGAACGATGGCGCTTGATGAAAGCGGCTGCCAGCCAGGCCATCGTGGCCCACAAAGGCACCATCAGCCACCAGCACGGCGTCGGCGTAGACCATGCCCCTTATCTGCCTGCCGAAAAAGGCGAACTGGGCATGGCTGTCATCACCGATCTCACCCGCCGCTTTGACCCGCGGGGGATTATGAATCCGGGGAAATTGGTCAGTGTTCGGTAATCAGTGTTCAGTCAACTGCACTGAACACTGAACACTGCACACTGCAAACTATACTATGTGGACTAAAAACTGGCGCGAGGAAGTTTGGGCGCAGATTGATCAAGATTGGGATGTTATTGTCATTGGCGGAGGGATTACCGGTGCGGGTATTTTGCGGGAGGCGGGGCGGTTGGGGCTGCGGGTGCTGCTGCTGGAACAGCGGGATTTTGCCTGGGGCACATCCAGCCGCTCGTCCAAGCTGGTGCATGGCGGCTTGCGCTATCTGAAACAGGGCGATTTTGCTCTCACCAGAGAATCGGTGCTGGAACGGGAGCATTTGCTGGAAGAGGGGCCGGGGCTGATTGATCCGTTGGGCTTTTTGCTGGCTTCCTACCGAGGAGACAAAGTGGGCCGCCTGACGTATGGCGCGGGCTTGACGATATATGATTTGCTGGCCTTGCAGTGGAGTCACAAATATTATTCCCCGGACGACTTCCGCATGTTGGCCCCGCACATTTCACCGGTGGGCTTGAAGGGCGGCTACCAGTACGGCGATGCGGAGACGGATGACGCCCGGTTAGTGCTGCGGGTGATCCGGGAAGCGGTGGCAGACAGTACGGCTGGCCAACCCATCCTGGCTTTGAATTATGCCTGCGTGAACGGGCTGCGGCGGGATGAGGCCGGGCTGGTGGATGGGGTGACGGTGCAGGATGAGGTTTCCGGGGAGACGGCCGTTATCCAGGCGCGATTAGTCATCAATGCCACGGGGGCCTGGGCGGATAGGCTGCGGCGGGAAGTAGGGGAAAAGGCCAGGATACGGCCGTTGCGCGGCAGCCATCTCATCTTCCCCGGCTGGCGGCTGCCCGTAGCCCAGGCCGTCAGTTTCTTGCATCCCCTGGATCAGCGGCCGGTGATGATTTTCCCCTGGGAAGGGGTGACGCTGGTGGGCACGACGGATGTGGATCACCGGCAGGAACTGGACATGGAACCAGGCATCTCGCCGGAAGAAGTGACTTATTTGATGATGGCTGTAGCTTACCAATTTCCCTCGTTGGACATCAGCCTGGATGACGTGATTGCTACCTACGCCGGGGTGCGTCCCGTCATCAGCAGCGGCAAGGTTGACCCGTCTCAGGAATCCCGCGACCATGTGGTGTGGGAAGAGGCCGGCTTGCTGACCATCACGGGCGGTAAGCTGACCACCTTTCGCCTCATTGCCCTGGATGCCCTGAAAGCAGCCCGCCACCGCCTGCCCGATTTGCCGGAAATTGATGAGGATGCAGCTATCCTCAACCCGGTAGACCCGGATTTGCCTGGCGGGGAAAACCTGGA
>JAJRTP010000646.1 GCA_024278255.1 Chloroflexota bacterium
GACCAACATTGTAGGGCCGGGTGGTATGGGATGCGTTTACAGGGCGGAGGATTTACGTCTGCCTGGGCGGCTTTGCGCTATCAAGGTGGTGAAGCCGGACCCGAATGCTACGCCGGAATCGCTGGCACAAATGCAGGAGCAGTTTTTGCAGGAGGCCAGTATTTTGGCCCAGTTGGATCATCCGGGGCTGCCGAAGGTGTCGGACTTTTTTGCGGATAACGGCCGTGACTACCTCGTCATGGATTTTGTACCGGGGAAAGATTTGCGGGAATTGCTGGTGGAAAATCAGGGGCCGCTGGCCGAATCCCGCGTGTTGGCCTGGGCGGATCAGATTATATCTACGCTGGCCTATTTGCACCGGCAAAACCCGCCTGTGCTGCACCGGGACATCAAACCGGCCAACATCAAGCGCACGCCGGACAATCGCATTAAGTTGGTGGATTTTGGGCTGGTTAAGGTGATGGCGCCGGATGACAATCGCACGATTACGGTGGTGCAGGGCCGGGGCACGGCGCTCTATACACCGCTGGAGCAGTATGGTGGTGACAGCGGCCATACAGATGCCCGCACGGATATTTATGCGCTGGGGGCGACGTTTTATCATTTGTTGACGGCCGTACCACCCCCCGATGCCAAATCCCGCTTTTTGAAACCCAAAGCCCTTAAGCCGCCCCACCAGGTCAACGAAGCGATCAGCTCCTATGTGTCCGATGCCATTATGTGGGCCATGGAAATGCACCCGGATGACCGACCGTCTAACCTGGAACAGTTCCGCCGGGTATTTTTTGGTCTGGAGCCGCGGCCGGGTCACACCCGCACCCAGTCCGGCGACGGGCGATTAGAGGCGGCTTTGTACAAACATCGGGCAGCACTGCTGACGGCCGTCATCCTGTTGATTCTGGCCGTCATTTTGACCATTCTTTGAGCCATGCCTGTTTGCCCCCGCTGTCACGCCTCCTCGGAGTTTCAGATTAAAGACGGCCGTACCCCGGCCGGCAGCCAGCGGTACAAATGTAAACAATGCGGCCGTCGTTACACCCCATCCCCCAGAGAATCCGGCTATGATGAAGAAGTGCGTTTGCAAGCCTTGACCCTTTACCTGGAAGGGGTGAGTCTGCGCGAAGTAGCCCGCATTTTGAGTGTCAATCATCAGAGTGTGGCGAATTGGGTGAATGCGTATGTGGATGATATGCCTGAAGAGCTGCCGGATAGTGTGTTGGAAACGGCCGTACTCGACGGCCTTCTTACATTTAATCCTCGAAAATAAATTTATGTTAACACCACAAAATTAGACAGTTTGGCTTGTTCCTTTGACAAGAAAGATTCTCCTCGATATATTGGCTTCAACATTAATCCCTATCCATTGTAGATTGTTTAGATGCTGCTCAAAATTTCCCAGTATCACACAAATCACAATAAGGAGTTTTAGAGAATGGCCAGTGTAACCTACCGGAACGTATACAAACGCTTTGGTGAAATTACTGTTATCACAGATTTGAACCTGGAAGTGGCGGACAAGGAATTTGTCGTCTTTGTCGGGCCGTCTGGCTGCGGCAAATCCACCAGCCTGCGCATGTTGGCCGGTCTGGAAGAAATCACCGAAGGCGAAATTTTGATTGGCGACCGGGTGGTCAATGACGTGCCGCCCAAAGACCGGGATATTGCTATGGTGTTCCAGTCTTATGCCCTTTACCCGCACATGACCGTGTATGACAATATGGCGTTTGGTTTGAAGCTGCGTAAGACGCCTAAAGATGAGATTGACCGCCGCGTTAGAGAAGCGGCCGAAAGTTTGGGGTTGGTACCCTTTCTGGATCGGAAACCAAAAGCTTTGTCCGGTGGTCAGCGGCAGCGGGTGGCTGTGGGCCGCGCTATTGTGCGGGAACCGGCTGTCTTCCTGATGGATGAGCCGTTGTCCAACCTGGACGCCAAGCTGCGCGTGACAGCCCGCGCCGAAATCAGCCAGTTGCACCAGCGCCTGGAAACGACGTTCATCTACGTGACCCATGACCAGGTGGAAGCCATGACCATGGGAGACCGCATTGCTGTTTTGCATGACGGTGTGCTGCAGCAAGTTGACTCACCGCGGAATCTTTATAATCTTCCGGCCAATGTTTTTGTGGCCGGGTTTATCGGCAGCCCCAGTATGAACTTTTTCGATTCGACGCTGGTGGCCGAAGATGGCACTTATTACGTGGATACCGGTGATTTCCGGATTAAGGTGCCGGATGATCTCAAGAGTAGATTCGCGGACAATGTGGGGAAGGAAGTTATTTTTGGCATACGTCCCGAAGATATTCATGCGCCGGACCTGGCCCCGCCCAATATTACGGCCGCTCCGTTCTCGGCCACAGTTGAAGTGATCGAGCTGCTCGGCCATGAAAGCCACCTCTTTATGACGACGGGTAAAAACAGCGTCGTGGCGATTGTAGACAATCGTTTTATTGTGAGTGTGGGAAATCAGGTCGATCTGGTTATGAATGTGGCGAATATGCACTTGTTTGATAAGCAAACGAATCTGGCGATTCGGTAACTTGTCTGGAGAAATCTGATTGTTGTGTAAGGCCGCTTTGTTACCGAAGCGGCCTTTCTTTATATATCTGAGGAAAAATTGATGCCAACAGCCACGTACAAAGCAGGGGAATCGTTTCCGGTACAGTTTGCCTGGCGGCTGCCGGAGGGGGATTATCTTCGGGCCGTATTCCGGGCGGAGGTACTGGATTTTGTGCCGGCCGCAGACAAGTATATTGTGCGGCTGACGGAGTTGATTGCCGGGCGGCAGGAGGATGAAGAGGGGGTGTTGCGGCCGTCTGACCAGTTTGATCGTACTTACTGGGCTATGGTTGGTCGCCTGGTCGGCCAGAAACTCACCATTGCTTATGAAGTGGAAGACGGCCGTGCCGTCCACCTGCGTTTAGCCACACTTACCGGCGAACACAACTATTTTTACCGCTATTCCATGGCCGAAAACATGGTAGAACGCCAAAAAGAGAAAATAGAGCAGCAGGTAAAACAAGCGTCAGAGGATTAAAATAGATGCGACGCACTTTGATGGAAGTTAAATAATTAAATCGGTAACAGCCGGATGGCGGAATTTATTACGCCAGTGAGCAGGAGTGGCGTAATAAATTCCGCCATCCGAACTGTTGTGGATTATCGATTTATTTTATGCAGGTTCATGAAAGTGCGTCGCATCTTGTCATATTGTCCCTTTAGCCAATTCGATTAAAACGAAGCACTTCCTGACCCCCACCGCCAAAAATAATCAACTGATTACCATTGATCGTAAACGTCTGGGCAGATTGTAAAGCTGCCAGGAAATCCCGCTCTTGCCCGTCAAGCTCCGGGCCGCAGGACAGCCTGCCGGAAGTCAGGGGGCTGATGCTGAGGACGTTACCGCCGACAGAGTAGGAGCCGTTGAAGTTATTGCAGCCGCCAAAACCACTGATCTGGCCGCCGTTGGCAAAGAAAGCAGTGATATTGCTGCCCGGAATGGGAACCTGGTTGCCATTCATGGAGGTCAAGGCCCAGTTGGTGTTGCCCAGCGGGTTGCCGGGATTGACCGCGATGGTCACCTGCCGCGTTTCAAAAGAGCCGTCCGTCTTCTGCACTTTCATTTCATACGTCGTCGTGGTGTCGGGGCAGACTTGCTGGCCGCCCTGACCGGTAACGGGGAAGTCCAGATAATTGGCCCCCTGCGGATAGACCCAGACAGCCTGAATATTCTTCACATCCCAACGCAGGGCCGTACATTCGCCCTCGTTGATGGTCGTGCGGTCAGCCCAGAAGTTGATGGAGGGCACGGCCGTAGGCAGCGGCGTCGGCGTGGCGGTGGGCACAGGCGGCGGCGGGGCCTGGATAACCGGCACATTCTCCACATTTAACGCCTGCACGTAAGAAGCGCTGACCCACCCCTGGTTATTTGGCGCTCCGTCAATCGGCGTCACCCACCAGAGACCGTCTGCGCTCTTGCCAATAATAGCCCCTTCAGACCCAAACGGCGCTGTGCCGATGACCGGGTAAACTGAGCCGGGGCCAGTACGCACATTGACGCCCGCGGCGGCGGTGACTCGGCCGTAAGGCGAACCCGTTTCCGGCGTGGGGTACACAACCGTGGGAATTTCCTCCGGCAC
>JAJRTP010000647.1 GCA_024278255.1 Chloroflexota bacterium
CATCCATGACCGGGTAGCTGGCACATATGCTTTGCCCAGTCTGGCTGATCTCGTCCAACAACAAGCGCCAGCTTTTTACCCGTTACCGACAGGGGAGTCTGGATAATTTCACCTCCCCTGTTTATTGAGAAGATACAATGATTTCATAACAGTTTTCAATTTTACTGGCTCGATCTACACGAATCTGTAGAAAACTTGGTTGCTGAGGAACCAGCCTTTGCGGGTGAGAAGGAGACGGCCGTTCCCCTCCTCCAACAGCCCCCATTCCTTAAGTTGTAATAAGGTATCCCCATACGCTTCTTCAAGGGTCTGGCCGAATTTGGCGGCGAAAACGGCCGTATCCAGCCCTTCCTGCAAAAGGCGCAGTTGGGTGATGAGGGTGTCAGACATCGCTTCGCGGCGGGTGAGGGTGTGGTGACGGGCGACGGCCGTTGTCAGGGGATATGATGGGGGAGATACGGCCGTGTTCATCCGGCGCACATACACCCGCGGCTGCTTCACCACTTCATACCGGATACCCGCAGCATGGCCATGCGCCCCCGCTCCCAGACCCAGATATTCGCCGTTGCGCCAGTAAGTCAAATTGTGTTCGCAGGCCAGCCCCGGTTTGGCCCAGTTGGAGATTTCGTAATGTTCCAGACCAGCTTCGGCTAATAAATGGCAGGCCAGGTCGTATTGGTCAGCAGCCAGGTCGGGATCAGGGGGGGAGATACGGCCGTTTTCCAGCCAGCGCTGCATCGGCGTCCCCGGTTCAATCGTCAGGCAGTATAGGCTGAAGTGCGCCGGGTCTAAAGCCAACGCCGCCCGAAGGCTTTGTTCCCAGCTTGCCAGCGTTTGTCCCGGCAGGCCGTAGATCAAATCCAGGTTAAAGTTCTCCAGACCGGCCGTGCGGGCCATCTCTACCGCTTCGATGACTGTGGGGAAATCATGCTCCCGTTCCAGCAGTTGCAGTTCAGATGGGATGGCAGACTGGACGCCAAAGCTGAGCCGATTGACACCAGCGGCGTGTACGACCGTCAGGTAAGCCTCGTCCACTGTGCCCGGATTGGCTTCCATGGTGATTTCGGCCGTGGGCGACAAAGCAAACCCCTCCCGTACCGCCTGCAAAATCCCGGCAATGGACTGCGGCGACATCAACGAAGGCGTCCCTCCACCAAAAAAGATCGTGTGAACCGGCCGCCGTACCTCTCCAGTTGCCTGCCCGATTTCTGCAATCAGCGCCGCCGCATACGCCTCCTGCAAATCTGCCAAACTGGTATACGTGTTAAAATCGCAGTACGAACAGCGATGGCGGCAAAAAGGAATGTGCAGGTAAAGACTCAAGCTGGAATAAACGGTCTTAATACCTACACCTTCACGCATCACGCTTTCACGCATCACGCTCCCATCCCCCTTGTCTTAGTAGTCCGCATACCGTATCATACTCATATAGGGTCATCGTTGCCACTATCGGTCAGGGCAGAAGGGTTGGTCTGGCCGGGAGGCATTTGCCATGAACAATAAACCTAAATTGGATGCTGCCCGCTTGTCACGCATGGTGGAAATCAGCCGGGCGCTTAATTCCATCACTAATTTAGACGACCTGCTTTCCCACATTATTAAAGAAGCGGCCGATCTGACCCAGGCAGAAGCGGCATCTATCCTCCTGCTGGACCCGCGTACCCACCAACTGCACTTCAAAGCCTCCTCCAACCAAATTCCCTCACAAATGGCCGAGATTATGGTTTCGCTGGACGACAGCATTGCCGGGGCGATTTTGCGGGCAAATAAACCGATGTATATTCAGGATGTGACTCGTGACCCGCGCTGGAATCCGCAGGTGGGGCAGGTCATTAACTTTGATACGCGCCAGATTTTGGGTGTGCCCATGCGTAATGTGAATCAAGAGCCGGTGGGGGTACTGGAAGCGCTCAACAAGGTAGACGCGGCCCACTTTTCCGTTCAGGATTTGGAAACGCTGGCAGTGCTGGCCGACATCGCCGGAGTAGCTGTAGAAAAGGCCCGGCTCTTTACGGAACTGGAACAGGCCAATGCAACCTTAAGCGAACTGGACGAAGTAAAGTCGAATTTTATTTCCATCGCCTCGCATGAATTACGCACGCCGCTGGCTGTCATTATGGGGTATGTTTCTTTTTTGCGGGAGGATGCGGATGAAACGGTGGCGGAACAGTTTGACACGGTGCTGGATGCGGCCGTGCATCTGCGCGGTTTGATTCAGGATATGGCAAACCTGAGCTATGTGGATGCGGGGCAGACAACACTGCTGCGGCAAATGGTGGATTTGGCTGCGCTGGTGCGGGAAATGGAACTGGCGTCTGACGAAACGGCCGTAGCCAAAAACCAAACCATCACCCTCACCCTGCCCGCAGAACCGCTGACTGTAGTCGTAGACAGAAGTATGATAGAAGTTGTCCTGGGCAACCTGCTCAACAATGCCGTGAAGTTTACGCCGCAAAACGGCCGTATCGCCATCATCGTAGAGCGGCAGGGGCGTGAGGCCTGGTTCCGCATTCAAGACACCGGCTGCGGCATTGCCGAAGACCAGTTAGAACGTATCTTCAGCCGCTTTTACCAGGTGGAATCGCCATTGGCGCGACAGCATGAAGGGATGGGGCTGGGGCTGTCCATCGCCAAAGAATTGGTGGAATTGAATCACGGCCGTATCTGGGCCGAAAGCGCCAGGCAGGCAGGCAGCGAGTTCATCGTAGCTTTACCATTGGCAGGGGACCGCGGATGACGCGGATTGGATTGGATGGACACGGATTTGTGATGAATAGAAGAAGTGTATTGCTTATTTTGGTGGCGCTGCTGTTGTGGAGCATAAACAACGTCCAGGCACAGTCTGGGAATGTGCTGGTGCTGGACGTTGAGGGGCCGGTCACACCGGCCATGGCCAACTATTTCGAGCGGGGCATCCAGGCGGGTGAAACACAAAATGCCAACGCCGTTCTCATCCAACTGGACACGCCGGGCGGGGCGATTGATGTGACGCTGGACATTATGCAGAGCTTTGCCAATGCGGACATACCGGTCATCGTTTATGTAGCCCCCAGCGGGGCCATGGCCGCGTCGGCGGGCAGTGTGATTACCCTGGCGGCAGATGCGGCGGGCATGGCGCCCGATACGATCATTGGCGCGGCTTCTCCGGTGGGCGGCGACGGGGCGGATTTGCCGGAGACGATTAAACGCAAGGAGATGGAGGCGTTAAGCGCTACGATGCGTAATCTGACGGCCGTGCGCGGCGACGAAGCGACCGATTTGGCAGTGCGTATGATTACGGAGGCTGCGGCCGTTAACGCACAAGAAGCCCTGGACGCCGATCTGATAGACGCCATTGCTGACGACACAACCGACCTGCTCAATCAGTTAGACGGCCTGACGGTACAGGTGAACGGGGAAGAGATGGCACTGGAAACGGCCGGGGCTAACCAACAGCCCTATGACATGAGCCTGCTGGAACGGGTGCTGCACGCCGTCGCCAATCCAATCATCGTGGGCATCCTCATGGCGATTGGCATTCAGGCGATCATCATCGAGATTTCTAATCCCGGCGGCTGGGTGGCCGGTTTGATTGGCGTGTTGATGTTGGGGCTGGGGTTGTACGGTTTAGGGCAGCTTCCGGTCAATTACCTGGGTCTGGGCCTGGTGATTATCGCCTTTGTCCTCTTCCTGGCGGAGGTGATGGCCGCCAATCACGGCGGGTTAGCCATCGCCGGGACGATTGTGTTGTTTGCCGGGTTGATGGTACTGTTCAATTCTCCCGGCACACCGGCGTTTTCCCGGATTTCCATTCCTACGGCCGTAGCCATTACCGGTGGCACAGCCCTGTTCTTCCTCTTCATCATGAGCAAGGCCGCCCAGGCCCAGAAAAAGACACCCATCACCGGCCGCCAGGGTATGATCGGCCAGATGGGAAAAGTGCGCGATACATTTACACCTGCGGAGAACAGCGATTTTTACCACGGTTACGTTTTTGTGAATGGCGAACTGTGGCAGGCGCGATCTGAAGAACCATTACAATTTGGCGATATTATAGTCGTTGATTCCGTAGATGAACTGCGCCTTGATGTACATAAACGAAAACAGGAAAACGAAAACAATGGAGGTAATGTATGACAACCGTGAATCAGTTGTTACAAGTAAAAGGGAATGATGTCTGGTCTGTGCCCCCCAACACAACCACATTTGACGCTGTTAAACTCATGGCCGACATGAATATCGGGTCGCTGCTGGTCATTGAGAATGGCGACATTGTAGGTATTTTTTCGGAACGGGATTATGCCCGTAAAGTTGCTTTACTTAATCGATCCTCCAAAACAACGCCGGTAGGCGAAATCATGAGTTCGCCGGTGGTTTCGGTGCGGCCAGACCAGAATCTGCAAAAGTGCATGGCCTTGATGACAGATAAACGCATCCGCCATTTGCCCGTCATTGACGAGGAGGGCGAGTTGATGGGCATTATTTCTATCGGCGATGTGGTTAAAGCTGTCATTTCCGAGCAGGAAGTGATTATCAATCATTTGCAGGATTACATTTCCGGCGTGAGTTAATCTAATTCCCGCCCAACGTCAGAAAATAACATGAATCAGACCGATTACGACTCTCCATGGAAAGAGATTGTCGAACAATTCTTCCCCGAATTTATCGCGTTCTTTTTTGCCGACATCTACGACGATATAGACTGGGCGCGCGGCTATGTATTTCTGGACAAGGAACTGCAAAAAGTCGTCCGCGACAGCCAGACAGGACGTAAAAGGGTAGACAAATTGGTCAATTGGACTTTTGACAATTCTATTGACATAATCATGCACAACAGAATTTTGTACTCGACTGAACACCTTGAAATGTGGCTTTTGGGCGAATTAACTTGGGG
>JAJRTP010000648.1 GCA_024278255.1 Chloroflexota bacterium
CCTCACCTGCAGCGCCTGAAGAGTGAAGCCAACCCCGTGGGCTTGTGTATAAAAAACAGTACGGTAGAATTAGGGCCGAAATCCTAAAAAAACATGTTGGAGAAGGAGAAATTGTGACTAAAGGACATCAAAAACATTCATCGCATTATCAAGAAGCAGCGGCCAAAAAAGCGCCTAAAGAACGGGGGACACTTTTAACAATAGCGATCATTCTGGTTATCGTTAATCATCTGTTTCTGGCAGGGGCCGCTTTATATGATTTACGCCTGTATGGTAACAATGTGCATTCGTTATTTATGCCTATTTTGCTGGTGGCTTCTGTAGCCAGCATCATTGGCGGTCTGGCCATGTGGTACTGGAAAAAATGGGGCTATTATTTGTATATTGGTGCTGCTTTGGTGGTGGCGACGGCACTGCTGTTAAATACCGGCTCTATCTTAATGCTTTTTGCCGGGATGCTGCCTCCGATTATTGTGGCTTATATCGTGCAGCCCAAACTGAAAAATTTCGACTGATTAGCCGGTTTTGTCATCAATCTCGTGAATAATCAACCTGTTATTACCAGTATGCCGCCGCAGGCACGGCCGTTTGCCGCGTTTGCTGTGGCGGTGCAGGTTGTCGTTGTCAATGAAGCGGAAGAACTGCTGCTGTTGTCATCTCCGACCCGGAATCGGCCAGGAGAATGGCAAGTGGTCAGCGGCGGGTTGGATGCCGGAGAGACGGTTTTGGCTGGTGCACTGCGTGAGGCGGTGGAAGAGGTGGGAAGTGAGGTGCAGTTACGGCCGTTAGGTGTCTGCCACGTTCAATCGTTCCACTATGACGCCAACGTGCAGCACATGATTGGTATCCATTACCTGATGGCTTACCAGGGCGGGTCTGTTGTGCCGGGGGATGATATGGTGGGCAGTCAGTACCGTTGGTGGTCGCTGGCGGAACTGGAAACGGCCGACATTACCTTTCATCCCTCTACTAACTTGTGGCGGCTGGGCCGGGCTGTGCAATTGTACCGTCTCTGGCGGGATAATCCCCCACCGTTAGCTCAGTTACAATCACCTTTGCTCTGATTGCCGGAATCGTGAAAATTATGAACGTACCTATTCGTCTGGAACTCCCTACTGAGTTTGAAGTGGGCACGGTGAATGCCTGGCTTTTTCTGGAGCCGGAACCTATTTTGGTGGACAGCGGCGTGCCCACGGAGCCGAGTTGGCAGGCGTTGACGGCCGGATTGGCCGCGCATAATCTGACGGCCGCCGATTTGCAGCGGGTGATTATTACCCATCCCCACGTGGATCATTTCGGCCAGGCGCGGCGTATTACGGAAGCGGGACCGGCCCAGGTGTGGATTGCCGATTTGGGCGTGGACTGGCTGCTGTACCCGCAGGCTAAGTGGCAGGAGCGGATTGATTATTATCGGGACGTTTTTTTGCCGCAGGTGGGGCTGCCGCCGGAGATGCAGACGCTGGTTTTAGGCTTTTTTCAGCATATGCAGGCCACGTCTGTGCCGGTAGCGGCGGAGCGTCTGACGACTTTTCGAGTAGGCGACGCGCTGCCACTGGGCGGGCTGGACTGGCAGGTTTTGCACATGCCGGGCCATGCCAGCGAGATGACTTGTTTTTACCAGCCGGAAACGCACCAGTTCTTTTCGGCGGATATGCTGCTGCCCCGCACGCCGACGCCGGTGGTGGAACGGCCGTCTGACGGCAAAACCCGCGCCCCTTCCCTACCTATTTACATGGAATCGTTGGCTCGGGTGGAGGCGTTGGAGATTGAGGTGGTGTATCCGGGACACGGCCGGGCTTTCGGCCAGCACCGCGAACTGATCCAGCGCCAACGCCAGCGCATCCGGCAGCGCATGGAAGATGTGTACCAATTGATAGCTGAAGGACAGCATTATATCATGGAGATAGTCAACACCTTATATGCCAATCGCCCTCTGGAAGCCCGTTTTGCCGGGATGTGGATGCTGCTGGGCTATCTGGATTTGCTCCAAGCGGAAGGGCGAGTGGACTACACGCTTAAAGATGGTTTGTTGTATTATTTTGTGATACCGGTTGACGGTGGCGCGGCCCAGGATAAACAATAACATGACAAAAAAAGTGTTCATCAGTGGATGTTTTGATTTGCTGCACAGTGGGCACATTGCCTTTTTTCAGGAAGCGGCTGCCTATGGCGATTTGTATGTGGCTGTGGGATCAGACAAGACCGTCTACGAATTGAAGGGCAGAGTGCCGGTTAACAATGAGGATGAACGCCTCTTTATGATCAAATCTGTCAAATGTGTTAAAGATGCGTTTGTGGCCCAGGGGTCAGGCATGTTGGATTTCCTGGAAGAATTCCGGGCACTCCAGCCAGATATCTTCGTCGTTAATGAAGATGGAAATACGCCAGACAAGAAAAAGTTGTGCCAGGACTTTGGCGTTGAATACGTCGTTTTGCGGCGAGAACCTTACGCCAACCTGACGCCCCGTTCCACAACCGCGCTGCGTACCGTACACCAGATTCCATTTCGGATTGATCTGGCGGGCGGCTGGCTAGATCAGCCGTTTGTTTCCCGGCATTATCCTGGGGCCGTTGTTACCATTTCTCTGGAGCCAACTATTCAATTTAACGAACGCAGCGGGATGGCTTCCAGCACGCGCCGGGCGGCCATTGAATTATGGGGACCGCGTCTGCCGGTGGGCGACTATGAAAAATTAGCCAAGATATTGTTCTGTTACGACAATCCGCCC
>JAJRTP010000649.1 GCA_024278255.1 Chloroflexota bacterium
ATAACTGGCGGGACCATACCTGGAACATCATTTTCGTGGTCGGGATCATGATAGGCGCTTTTATGGGCAATTATTTGTTGTCAGCCCAGCCGGAATATTTTTTGCCTGCCGGTTATCAAAGCTGGGTAGGTGTTTCCTTGCTGTTTGGCGGGGGCATTTTGGTAGGCTTTGGGGCGCGTTATGCCGGGGGCTGCACGTCCGGGCATACTATCATGGGAATTTCTCTCCTGAACTGGCCCAGTCTGGTGGCCACCATTTTCTTTTTTGTCGGCGGTATTATCTCCACCTGGTTGATTTTGCCCCTCTTTGGGTTTTAGGAAAAATATCATGAAAAACAAAATCCTGACGTTACTTGTGGGTACTTACTTTGGTATTGTATTGGTGAAGTCGCGGGTTATTGCCTGGCAGGAAATCAATGATATGTTCCGCTTCAAAGACCCGTATATGTATTTGGTGATTGCATCGGCTATTGTCGTGGGCGCATTGTCCATCTTTATCATTCGCCGTCTGGGGACGCCTACGGTGAGTGGGGAAACGATTGTTATCAAGAAAAAACCGTTCCATAAAGGGGTGGTGTTTGGCGGCGCTATTTTTGGTATGGGTTGGGCGATTACTGGCGCTTGTCCGGGGCCGATTTATGCCCAGATTGGTTCAGGTACTTTGCTGGCGGTGGTGACGTTTCTGGGGGCGATTACGGGCATGTATGCGTATGCTATTTTGCAGCCTAAACTGCCACACGGCAGCGTTGGGGCCTCTGATCCTTGTACGACCAGTGTAACACCCTGATGTGGCTGGTGGTTGGTTGCTGGTGGCTTGTACTAACTACCAGCAACCAGCCACCAGCAATTTCAAACTTGTCAACAAGAGCGGGGAGTGCCATAATAAAAATGAATAGTGGACATTTATACAGACCCAAAAGGTGACGCATGAAAACAGCGATGGTTCAGGGGCAGAGCCGGTTAACCAATCCGCATCATGTGTTTATGCTTCTGACTCTGTATCGCTGGCTGAGTCTTATTCCTCCCCTGGTCACTTTCTTTATAAGCGGTTTTAGTCGGGCCACAATCCTGGCTTTTCTTCTGGCAGTTTCGGCTAATATCCTTATCTCTCTCTTTCCCCGACAGATTAACCGACAGCTTCGGGCACGGCCGTATCTGTTATTCCTCGATCTGGCCCTGGTGGCCGGGCTGGTTTTCCTGACGGATGGCTGGCATTCCCCCTATTATTTGTACGCCCTCAGCCCGCTTCTAGTAGCGGCTTTCTATTTTCAGTTACGTGGTGCGTTGTTGGCGGCGCTGGTCTTATCGTTCATGTATTTACCGGCGGTCGTAGCTGCGGCTCGGTTGGCAGGCGGTGGGCCGGAGTGGTTAGCTGTGGTTACGGCCGTAGTCGGCTTCTTCCTTATTGGCGGCGCGTTTGGTTACGCTTCCAGCATGGTCAGGCGGCTGCGTCAGGCGCGTGACGAACTGACTGTAGCCCATCGTGACTTGGAAGTGATTCACGACCTAACCGTCTCTCTACAAAGCGCGGCCGACGTGGAAGAGGTGCAGGAGCGGGTGCTGGAAGCGGTTACCTTCAACCTGGGCTTCGAGCGGGCCGTTGTGGGACTGGTGGATCAGGACAGGGAGATTATTACTGGCTGGGTGGGCCGGGCGTTGAATGGGCAGATGATCTCGGAAAACAGCCAATCTTATCTCAAACAAGTACCACTTTCCCGTGAGGGAGGCCCGGTGGCCGGCGCCTTGCGCTTCCACGAGACGAGGCAGATAATGAACTGCTCTGATTCCAGCGACAAGTGGATCAGCCGCTTCTTTGGCATCACCCACTGTTTGATTTTTCCGATGGTGCTGCGGGAACATCCGGTAGGCGTTTTATTAGTAGACGCGGCGGGCTATGAAGATGACGCCAGCCGGATGCAGTCGTTGAACAGTATTGCCAGCCAGGCGGCCGTCGCCATCGGCACGACAATGATGTGCATTGACCGGGCGCAGCGACTGGCCGTACAGGAAGAGCGGCTGCGTATTGCCCAGGATATTCACGACGTTGTCTCCCAATCCCTGTTTGGCATTGTCTACACCCTGGATGGGTCGCTCAAACTGTTGCCGGAACAGCCGGAGGAAGTCATCCCGGAGTTGGAGCGGGCTTTGCGGGTGGCGGAAGAGACCCACAACGAGGTGCGTCAATCCATTCTGAACATATGGCCTTCGCAGATGACGGCCGTGCGCTTTACCGACGGCCTGCGTAAATATACCACGGACGTCTGCCAGGCCGGTGATTTGCAATTACTCTTCCAAATGAATGGTGATTTTGAGCGGCTGTCCCCCCAGGCGCGGCGCTGCCTGTACCGGATTGCCCAGGAATCTTTGACCAATGTGGCCCATCATGCCCACGCTACCGAGGTTGCCATTCGCCTGGATGTGCAGGATGAGCAGGCCAAAATGACGATTGAGGATGACGGCCGTGGCTTTGACCCCGATATGGTGCTGGTGCGCGACTACGACCGGGAACATTTCGGCCTGCGCGGCATCCAGGAACGGGTCAGGATATTGGGCGGCACGTGTGAAATTCACAGTCAAAATGGCAGCGGCTCTTCTATAGTAGTAGATATTCCTGTGTAGCCGCGGTATCTTTACCGCGCAGACACAATCTACCCGCATGAACAAAATCCGCATTTTAATTGCCGACGATCACGAGGTTATCCGCAAAGGATTGGCTTTGGTGCTGCGCCAGGAGCCTGATTTTGAGATTGTGGGCGAAGCGGAGGATGGCGAGGAAGCCGTCGCCAAAGTGCGACGACTGGAACCGGATTTGGTGCTGCTGGATTGGAAGATGCCCCACATGGATGGTCTGGCTGCGGCCGTAGCCATCCGCCGGCAAACACCGGGCACACGTATTCTCGTGCTATCCGGTGCGCCAGTGGAAGATGCCGTCCTGGATAATCTGGGAGGCGGTGTAGATGGATTTGTCCATAAAGCCATCAGTCCGGACAACCTGGCTCTGGCTATTCGCGTAGTGGCCGGCGGGCAGCCCTACCTTAGCCCAGAAGTGACCAAAGCGCTGCTGACACGGGCACAGTCCGGCGCGTCGCGTGATCCGGCTGTGCCTTTGTCCCCCCGTGAGTTAGATGTACTGCGTTTAATGGCCACAGCGGCTACTTATCGCCAGATAGGGGAGCAGCTATCCATTAGTGAAGAGACAGTGCGTTCCCATGTCAAAAGTATCTTCGCCAAGTTGAAGCAGCCTAATCGCACCCAGGCTGTTATTGCCGGTTTTCTCTTCGATAATATCC
>JAJRTP010000650.1 GCA_024278255.1 Chloroflexota bacterium
AGTTCCTGCACCATCTTGGATTCCGCTTTGAAGAGGCCAAACCGCTTTTTGGTCACCACTTCTTCCCGCTGCTCAAACAGGAGACGTTGATCCGTGAGGAACAACACACCTTCCGGCCCATCGTCCCCATCCCGCCGCCAGATGGTCTTTACTGCCAGCAGCGGCCCCTCGGCTTCCAACAACTGGATTTCCGGAGATTCGTCAAACAAAGCCAGCATCGTCTCGATTTTGCCAATGTCCCCCTTGATGCTTTGCAATTCCTGCTGCATGCCATCGTACAGGCCGGTAACAGCACTGTAGGCGGCGTTAATCTGGCTAGACAAGCTGTTTACGGCCGTATCCGCCGCCCGAATGCTGGCCTGATTGCGCGGATTGATCAAAGCTACCTTCGTCTCCGCTCGGCTCAAATCCCTGTCCAGACGCCGTACCTGAGCTTCCAACGTAGACTCCACTCTGGGCCGGGTTTCATCCCATTGCTCCGCCAGTGCGGCCAGTTTATCTTCCATCTGCCGGGAATGGACGTAGCCGCGGTCGCGCAATTCCTGCACGGCAAAAGGCAGCTCCGTCAACAGCGAATCAATGTCGCCAATGGCGTCATAAATGCCGCTCAACTGGGCTTGCGCAGCCAGCCCTTCGAACCGGCTCTGGATGGCCTGCACTTTGGCCGCCGCTTCCTGACGGGCAGCCGCCGTCACGCCAACGGCCGCTCCAGCCACGGCAGCGCCCGCCACCGCCCGCCGCACTTTCGGTTTGGGCACAGGATTGCCGGCTCGATTGCGGGGAATACGGGCCGGCCCGGCTTTGCGAGTCGCCCGCCGCGCCGTTCCCCGGCTGATGGCGTTACCGCTGTGGGACGGTCTTTTGGGCGATACGGCCGTCTTTTTGGCAGCACGTTTAGCCGCACCCCGGGCTGTGGGGCGGACTGCTCTGCGCTTGGGTGATGTGGTCTTTTTGGCCGTCGGCCGTTTGCGAGCAGATGCCGGTTTTCGGGCCGGACGCCGCGCCGGTTTACGGCTGGCGGGACGGCGAGCGGGACGCGATCTACCTTTTTTTTGTTCCATGTGAGTAACCTCCAAATATATTTCAGATTGGTTCAATCTTGAAGATTGAACCAATCTCACGGTACTTAAGCTACCGGTTCCCCCACCTGCTGCTTCAAAAAGGCCACCATGAAATCATCCAGACGGCCGTCCAACACAGCGTCAGGGCTGCCCACTTCATAATTAGTGCGGTGATCTTTGACCATTTTATAGGGATGCAACACGTAAGAGCGAATCTGATTGCCCCAACCGGCGTCTACATTTTCACCCTTCAAAGCGGCCATTTCCGCATCCTGTTTGCGCCGTTCCAGGTCAAATAGCTGGGCTTTCAACACCTTCATCGCCACCCGCATATTTTGCGTCAGGGAGCGCTGGTTTTGGCAGGAGACGACAATGCCGGTGGGGTTATGGGTGATGCGTATGGCCGTCTCATTCTTCTGCACGTGTTGGCCGCCTGCCCCGCTGGCTCGAAAGCGGTCTATACGCAAATCTCGTTCGTCTATTTCAATTTCGATGTCTTCGGCAATATCCGGCCATACTTCCACTTTGGCAAAAGAGGTGTGGCGGCGGCTGGATGAATCGTAAGGAGAGATACGCACCAGCCGGTGGACGCCGCGCTCTGATTTGAGACGGCCGTAAGCATATTTCCCCTTTATCGCCATCGTACAGCTTTTAATGCCAGCCTCATCCCCCACATTTTCATCCAGAATGTCTACCACAAATTGGTGCGAATCCGCCCAACGCAAAAACATGCGCTGCAACATCGCCGCCCAATCCTGCGCTTCCGTCCCCCCCGCTCCGGCATGAATCGCCAGGATGGCATTTTCCTCATCATACTCCCCGGAGAACAGCGTTTGGAATTCCAAATCCCGCACCCGCTTTGTCAGATCAGCCACTTCCCGATCCAGGTCCGCGACCAGTTCCTCATCCCCCATTTCCACCAATTCCAGCGCATCCCGGATACGGCCGCTCAACTCCTCCCAGGCCGATACCTGATTACGCAGGCGGGTCAACTCCCGCATCGCCTCCTGCGCCTGGGCCGCCTCATCCCAAAAGCCCGGTTCCGCCGCCAATGACTCCAGTTGGGCAATCTTGTCTACTTTGGCAGCTACGTCAAAGCCGCCTCCGCAGTTGATCTATGACTTCTTCCAGTTCGTGCAATCGTGCAATTAAATCAGCCATATCCTATCTCCTGTGTTTTTCCGGTAATTAAGAAATTGAGTAATCAGGTAATCACTCAATCCCCTCCAATAAATCCGCCAGACCTGCTTCCGCTTCGGCGCGGGGCAAATTTCCGGCTTCTAATTCCTCGTCACTTTTTTGCAGGATGCGTTCGTAAAAGGCCGCGCCTGCTTCGGCAGAACTGGGGGCGTCGGGATCGAACATCTCGGCCTCGTTTTCTTGCCATTCAAAAAGGGTGTCTTCTGCCTGGGCGTAATCACCGGCCGTTTCGTAGTAACGCAGGATGAGGGCGTAACTTTGGCCGGGCAGGATGTAGTCGTCCAGTTTAGCCAAAAGTTCGTGGATAACGGCCGTATGCTCATCCCCATCCTCAGTTTCCAAGAACAGCCAGATAAACAGGTGCAGCGCCTTCAGATTGCGCCGGAAGCTGCGCGGCTCGTCTTCCTGTTTTTCGTAAACGGCCGCATCCTCTTTGAGCAGCACAGCAATGAAAAACGCCTTTTCATCCCAGGCCAGCGTCTGATCCCGGCGCAGGCCATCCAGAATTTCCCGGTCGGACAACCGCACCAGACCGGATGTAGAGACACCCGCCACTTCCCGCACCGCCTGATCCACAACGGCATGAGCTTCCTCGTAGTCACCCGTCTTCGTCAAATCCAGGATGTACGGGATGACGCCTTGTAGCTGCTCCAGAAGACGCATCAAAAAATCTTGTTTAGGCATACGCACTATTGTAATCCATTGAGGGATTTTGCCACAGTCTCCCGGTCTATATGGCCGTAGGTTTGTTCACTCTTCTCTAAGGCTTGCCAAAGCAGTTGGAAGGCATCGTAGGTAGAACCGGCGTAAGGGCCGGCCGTTTCTTCAAAGGGAGAGACGACCTGATATTTCTCCAGAAAGTCAGGCGGGTAGATTGCCGGGTCGGCAGCCCCGAAGGGAGATTCACCCATGGGAATGAAGGGGAGGTTGTTTTGGGCGTAGATGGGTTGGGCTACGGCCGTTGTCTCTTCCTGCCAATGTCCCAATACCGCCACTACTGCCGGATCGAGTGAGAGGGATACGGCCGTTTGCCGGGCCAGTTCCGGGTCGCCACCATCATCCAGAGCCACCAACGCCACCCGGTAGCCGCCAATCCCCCCCGCTTCATTGATCTCCCGCACCGCCAGCCGCGCCGCATAAATCACGTCGTAGCCAATCGCCCGGTTTTCCCCCTCAAACGGGGCTGCCAGGCCAATTTTGACGACGGGAGAGACGGAAGCGCAGCCGGTGAGGAGAAGTAAGAGAAAAAGAGCGGGAACTATTTTATTTAACCGCAGAGACGCGGAGAGTACAGAGATTTTTTCTCTGAGAAATGTCCCTCTGCGTTCTTTGCGTCTTTGCGGTGAATTATTCTCTAGCGACATTGTTCCACATTCGCCAAATGCTCCTCAAAGGTGACGCTGAATTTATGGCTGCCGGGCACGGCCGTATCCTCACAATCCGCCACAAAGAAAAAATAATCCGTCTGCGCGGGGAAGGCGACGGCGCGAATCGTGTCCAGCGGCGGGCTGGCGATGGGGCCGGGAGGCAAACCGGCGTATAGGTAGGTGTTGTAGGGCGAATCAAGCTGCAAATCATCCAGCGAGAGCGGGCTTTTCCACCAAACGCCGTCCGGTTGGCGGCCCAAGGTGTACTGCACGGTAGGATCGGCTTGCAGCAGGCTGTTTTGGCGCAGCCGGTTGAGGAAGACCCCGGCAATCAACGGCCGTTCCTCCGCCAACACCGCCTCCCGCTGCACGATAGAGGCCAGCGTCACGCCCTCCCGCAAAGAAAGCCCTTGGGCGGCAAAGCCCTGGCGGATGTCCGGGGCTACCTGCTCGCCGAAGCGGGTCAACATGGCGTCAATCAGGTCTACGGCCGTAGCCTCCACCGGCAGCACATACGTATCCGGGAACAAGTAGCCTTCCAGCGTGGCCTCCGGCGGCAAATCAGCCAGAAAATCATAGCGGCTCACGTCATAAGGGACGTGACGCTGAGCCAACGCCAGAAATTCGTCCGGGTCAATGCTACCGGGACGGATGGTTGCCAGGGAATCCGCCATCTGTTCCAGCCGCCAACCGGGAATAAAGCTGACAGTCACTTCCAGATTGACAGGGGCGTTTGTCAAAGCGACGGCCAGTTGGGGGATGGTTTGCCGGGGATCAACCAGATAGGTTCCCGCTTCCAGTTGGGCATCCAGACCGTAGTAATGGGCGTAGTTGAGAAACAGTTCCGGATCGTTGAGCAGCCCCATCTGGGCCAGATTAGCGGCAATAACGCCGGCCGACTCACCGGGCGCGATGGTGAAGGATACGGCCGTATCCCCCACTCCCACTGGTTGCTGCAACTGCTCCGCCCGGCTGCCCAGGTAGGTTTGCAAATACAGGCGTTGGGGCAAACTCAAATCGGGACTGCCCCCTTCAATACGCACCCCCGCCCGGCTGCTCAACCAATTGGCCGATAAAAGGAGTACGGCCGTGCCGCAAACAATCACCACCAGCCCAACCAGCGCCAGCCGCAGCAGCAGCCCCACACTGCGCCCGCAGCCGGATGGTTCCTGATAAGGGTCTTGACGGAGAGGGGTGTTTTGTTGGGTGATGGGGTCCTTCCTCAAAAAGTAATTGGGTAATTGGGTAACTGGTAATTACGTAATTATCCAGTTACTCAGTTATCTGCTTGTGCATCCAGGTAACTCTGCAAAATAAAGGCCGCGGCCACTGCATCTACCCGCTGGCGGGCCTTTTTGCCCCGCTTGCCGCGCTGGCGCAGACTTTCTTCGGCTTTGACGGTGCTGTAGCTTTCATCCCAAAACTCGATGGGGACGTCAATGTGCTGCTGCAAATCGGCCGCGTAATCCCGAATCCACACGGCCGTATCGCTGTCACTGCCGTCTGCTTTTGTAGGCAAACCAATGACCAGGAGGCTGATTTTCTGTTCGGCGATGATACGGCCGTACCGGGCAAAATCTTCCCCCCGCGACTTCCGTTTAATCACCCCATACGATTGAGCAAGCAGCCGCGTCTCATCGCTCACTGCCACGCCAACACGCACGCTGCCCAAGTCTAAAGCCATGATTTTACCTTTCAAATCTCATCTTCCCCAACGACGCCAACGCATAAAACAAGGCGTTTTGCTGCATACCATTTTGGATACGGCCGTCCAGCAGCATTTCGATCACCTCCGGGATGGGGCTGAGCAAAATTTCCATCTCCTCGTTTTCGTCCCAGGCCGGTTCGGCCACTTTGCGGGCATTGCGAGCCAGGAAGTAGTAGGCGTAATTGTCATAGCGGGCCGGATCGGGCGCGCCCTGGCCTACCAGGGTGATGTCATCGCTGTGGTAGCCGGTTTCTTCCAACAGTTCACGGGATACGGCCGTAACCAGCGACTCATCCTCACCATCCACAATCCCACCCGGAATCTCCAGAATAGTCTTCTGAATGCCTGGCCTATACAGACGCACCAGGATAATCTCCTCGTCCGGCGTCACCGCCACCACATTCACCCAATCCCGCGATTCGATGATGTAGTAAGGGTCTACGATACGGCCGTTGGGCATCTGAAACCTGTCCACCCGAAAAGAAAGCCACGGTTCTTCTACAATATAATTCGTCGTCAACAATTGCCAATCAAAAGGATGCTTCAAAACAATCTCCTGAACCACGGAGTAACACGGATGGATGAGATTAACACGGATTTTTATCCGTGATCATCCTGCTATCCACGTTTATCCGTGGTCAATCACGGCTCAATCTCCGTTTGAATACGCGCCGGGGTGTACGGGATGCGATCAAACCAGGTAGGCCAGACGGTGATTTGGGGCGGTTCGCGCAGGGGGAGGCGTTGGTAGAGGTAGGCCACGGCCGTATCCGGCGTCTGCCCCGTAATCGCCTCAATCTGCTCGGCCGGATTGACGTCGGCCGCCGCCAGCCCTTCGGCGACCATGGAAAATGTGACCCGGCCCGCTTCGTCTACGGCCGTTACATTCCCACTCTCAAAACGTATACTGTCCGGCACCAGGGTAAAGCCGGGGGGTACCAGCCCGGTTAGTGCTTCATATGATATACCCGACGCCTCGGTGGTGTTGACGGCCGTACCCGCCCATTCTGCCCGCATGAACAACGATAACCTGTCCGCCTGCTCGCCCACGTCATGGGAATATGTTTCATCCAGGATATTGACGACGCGAAGGGAGTTCGGCGTTAAAAATTCCCGCTCCGTCACCTGGCCTTCCATCTCCGCCAAAGCGGCCGCCTTCAGGTATTGCAACACCTGGGCGCGCAACCGTTCCCGGTCTTCCACCGTTACTGCTTTGGCCGGGCGCGTGCCGCCACCTTCAATCGGCTCCAGATTGCGCACTTCCACCTGGGCGGCCAGCGACCCTTCCACCTGATTGATGAGACCGGCCTCAACATTGCCTTGCGGTCCCGGTTCCTCGGCAATGACCTCAACTTCCACAGTGCTGTTGACCACGCCGGGCAGGCTGGCTTCGTTGAGGGTGCGGTAGGTTAGTTGACGGCCGTCTGACGTACTGACCCGCGTTCCCGCCGGAATCGTCACCGGTTGATCCAGCAGATTGACAAAGACCACCATCCCCCGCGCCGGCGCTTCTGCCACTTCAATACTGCCTGTCGGTTCCACTTCCGCCTGCCACTCGCTCATCGTCGTCAGGATGCGGGCCGGCACCAGATGGCGCTGGTAATCCACATCCTCAATCACCGGATCGGCCAGGATGGGCTGCTCAATGCGCAAGGGGAGGGCCTCCGGTTTCAGCGTCACCGTGGCACCCGGCACGGCGTACATAAAGGCCACGTACATCAAGGCAATCACCATAAAAAAGAGGAGGATGGCCCCGTAACGCAGCGCCCACCGCCGCCGCGTCGTGGGGGGCGAGAGGCGGCGATGCGCTTCTTCTTTGTCCGGGGCACTCATCCGGGAAACACGGCGAAAATCGGCAAAACGGCCGTCTCCATTCGTAGGCAGTCCCACCAGTTCCGACCGCTTGCGCCCCCGCCACCAACCGCGCCGGTTCTTGCGCGCCAGACCAATCGTGGCAAAAACAGGGATGCCCACCGCCCGCGCCTGCCGGGAAATCTCCACATCCGGCGTCACCAGCCCCACATCTATCCGCATTTCATCTGCATAACGGCGCAGGCGCACCAAATCCAGCCCCTCCCGCAAGACGCCGCCATCCTCCGGCAAGACAAAGATCGCCTGCGTATCATGCGCCCAGTCCAACCGGTCGCTAATAGATACAATGTCGTCTTCTGCCTGAAGGGGAATTATTTGCATAGGGTAAGGCGTATTACTCTAATGCTTGCAGCACAGCCGCCATATCATTTTGCAGTAATGCGGAAACATTCAGTCGTAAACCGGGAAAGACGCGGCTAGTAATGATGCCGTTCTCGTCAGGAGTCAGTTCTTTGTAAACCCCCTCGTCCAGATAGAACCAGTCAAGACGGCCGTCATAAATGCGCCACACCACGTACTCCTGCACCCCATTCCGCCGGTATACCGTCTTTTTCTCATACAAATCGTAGGAAGCACTGCTGGCCGCAATCTCTACAATCAATTCCGGCGGGCCTTCAAGGTAATCGTCGTCTGTGATGCGGGAACGGCCGCCTTTGTTCTCATCCAAACGCAAGAGCGCATCCGGCTGCACCTCGTTATCAGCATCCAGACGCACAGTGGCATTATCGCCCAAAATAATATCTACGTTAGCCGCACAGTAAACGCCTAACCACGTGATGATTTGCGCGTGTGGTTGACTATGACTAAGCAAATGAACTGGAGATGGCATATATACGACTCCTTCAATGAGTTCCGCTTTTTTCAGATGAGGCATGGCGGCGTAACGGCGTTCAAATTCCCGGCGGCTGAGACGCTCGCCCGGTTCTAAAGGGGGGATTGTCGGCAGCTTGAAAGGGAAAGTTACTGACGTTTGTTTGGTTTTTACGGCCGTACTCATAACTCATCCTGTCCCCGGTAGCCGCGGTATCCCTACCGCGTTTGCGCTTGCGCGGTAGGGATAGCGCGGCTACATCCATCATTCATTTTACCACAACATCCAACGTCCCGGACACCCTTCACGCATCACGAATCACACCCCAGAGCCGCCTCCACCAAACCGGGCACAATCGCCAACGCTTCCGGCAGTTTGCTGGCATCTTTGCCGCCCGCCTGGGCCATATCTGGACGGCCGCCACCACCCCCACCCACCACTTTGGCTACCTCGCGCACAATATCGCCAGCTTTAACACCACGTGGAATCAAATCTTTGGTCACAGCGGCAATCATCACCGGTTTCCCATTCTTCACTGCCGCCAGGACAACCACGCCGGAAGGGGTATTATCCCGGAAACGGTCCGCTAGTTCCCGCAAGCCGTCCACATCCACGCCATCCACCTGCGCCGTCAGCACCCGCACCCCGGCCACATCCTGGGATTGGGCCATGAGGGAATCGAATTGGGAGACGGCCAGCTTACTCTTGAGTCGATCGACCTCTTTTTGCAGAGCGCGGTGGTCAGTTTGCAGCCGCTCAATGCGGCTTTCCAGTTGGGCCACAGGTACATTAAGCTGCTGCGCCAGCCTGTCCAGAATATCCAGCCGCTCGGCGATAAGCTGCTGGGCAGCATGGCCCGTTACCGCTTCCACGCGGCGCACCCCGGCCGCTACGGCCCCTTCGCTGACGAAGCGGAACTGGCCGATGTCGTTCGTTTCGCTAACGTGCAGGCCGCCGCACAACTCAAAGCTGTACGGCCGTTCCGGATCCCCAATCAAAATAGTACGCACAATGTCACCGTACTTTTCGCCAAACAGGGCCATCGCCCCGGCCTCAATCGCCTCTTTCTGGCCCATAAACTGCACGTGGACAGGATAGTTAGCCATGAGCGCCCGGTTGATGTCCGCCTCAATTTGGGAAAGCGTGGCCCGGTCTACCGCCTGATCGTGGGAGAAGTCAAAGCGCAGCCGGTCGGGAGCGACGAATGACCCCTGCTGGGTGACGTGTGGCCCCAAATGATGGCGCAGTTCCCGGTGCAGGATGTGGGTGGCGGTATGGTTGCGCCGGATGTCGCTGCGCCGCTCGTCGTCCACTTCCAGCCGGACGTAATCGCCCACGGCCATTTTCCCCACCACCACCTCGCCCACATGGGTAATCAACCCATTCACCGGCTTGGCTGTCCTGTCTACCCGGAACCAGAAGTCACTTTCCCGGCTGATGATCCGCCCGGTGTCGCTCACTTCACCACCTGCTTCCACGTAAAAAGGGGTGGCAGCGGTGACAATTTCTACTTGATCTCCGGCCACGGCCGTATTCACCACCTGCCCATCTTTAATAATACCCACCACTTCCGACCCCAGCACCGGACTGCCATAAGGGTCATAATCAACACCCTCTTCCAGTTGATCGTTTGCCATGAGTTCGTGGAGGAGACGGCCGTACACATCTGTTTCCACTTCATAAGCGCCAAAAGCCCCCGCACCGCTGGCCTGGGCATGAGCCGCCTGCGCCGCCTTAAAGCCGGCCTCGTCCACCGTCATATCCCACTGCTGGATGATGTCGCGGGTGATTTCCAGGGGCAGGCCGTAGGTAGCGTACAGACTGAATGCCATCTCGCCAGAGATTTCCCGCTCGCCCCGATCTTGCAGCTCGCGCACAATTTCGTACAGGTGGATAACGGCCGTATCCAGCGTGCGAATAAACCGTTTCTCCTCCTGCGTGATGGTGTGCAGTATGTGATCCCGGCGCTGCAACAGTTCCGGGTATGCTGCCCCCATCTTGTCAATGTACACCTGGGCAATTTCCGCCAGAAACGGCTCTGTCAGGCCAATGGAACGGCCAAAACGGGCCGCCCGGCGGATGATCATGCGCAGGACGTAGCCCGCACCGCTGCTGCCGGGCCGCACGCCATCTCCGACGAGGAAAGTGGCGGCACGGCTGTGATCGGCAATCACCCGGTAGCCCACACTCTTCTCCGCCCGCTCCTCAGCCGAATCGCCCAGCAGTTCCTGCACCTTGTCCATGGCCGGAGCAAACAAATCGGTCTCGTAATTGCTCTCGCTGCCCTGAACGATGCGCACAATCCGCTCCAACCCCAGCCCCGTATCCACGGACGGCCGGGGCAGCGGCGTCAGGCTGCCATCTTTCTCCCGGTTATACTGCATGAACACCAGGTTCCAGAACTCAATAAACTCTTCGTCATCTTCGGCGTTGAGGCGGGAGGGGTCGCAGGTAGCCATGTCGCCTACATAGTAGAAAACTTCGGAGTTGGGGCCGCAGGGGCCAACCTCGCCCATCTCCCAAAAGTTGTCCTCCTTGCCAAAGCGCAGAATCTTTTCCGGCGGCAGGTACTTTTGCCACAGGACAAAGGATTCTTCATCCTCTTCATATATAGTAGCCCACAACCGCTCCGGCTCGAAGCCCATGATGCCGGTGACGAACTGCCAGGCGTAATCAATCGCTTCCTCCTTAAAGTAGTCGCCAAAGGAGAAGTTGCCCAGCATCTCGAAGAAGGTGTGATGGCGGGGAGATGGCCCCACGTTTTCCAGGTCGTTGTGTTTGCCCTGCACCCGCATTATTTTTTGGGAAGAGGCAGCCCGGCGGTACGGCCGTTTCTCCTTCCCCAAAAACACGTCGGCAAACTGGTTCATCCCGGCATTGGTAAAGAGCAGCGTCGGGTTGTCATGCAGCGGCAGGGGGGCGCTGGGCACAACCTCATGGCCCAATTCGGCAAAATAATCCAGAAACGCTTCCCGTATTTCATCACTGGTTGTTGGTCTCATCTCTACTCCGTGTTTTAGGTGACAGGCACTTCTCAAGCGCCTGTCACCTTGATCCTGAAATTGTACCCCAGCAACAAAAAACCGCCAGACTGACTA